>JAAZCO010000335.1 GCA_012513235.1 Gammaproteobacteria bacterium | reverse complement strand
AGGCAGGGCATGTGCGTGATCATGCTGAAGCCTTTCGCAAATGGTTGGGCTCCGGAAAAATCGGTGACGTTAAACAACACTGGCCCACTCTTGAAGAAACTGTGGCCACACTGTTGCAAGCTCAAGCATCCATCAGCTTGGCACACTTATATCATTACAAATTTACGCGCACCAAACGTCGGCGTTTAGTGCAAGATTTTGTCAATGCCGGTGGGCATGCGCTGGAAGTGGTCAATAGTATGCAGCCTGCGGAGCAGGTGGGTACTTTATCGATACTGGCGCGCGAATTTGATTTAAAAGTCACTGCTGGTAGCGACTTTCATTTACCTCAGCAGTGGTCTGAGTTGGGGCGTTATCGAGCTGTACCGGATGATTTAACTCCGCTGCTGGATTTCCCTGCATTACAGACTGCATCCCTTTAACCATGAGGACATGGCTATGAAATTCTTCCAAATTCATGCGGAAAACCCGCAAGACCGCTTAATTAAGCAAGCGGCTGACGTTGTACGTAAAGGCGGGGTGATTATTTACCCAACCGATTCATCTTATGCATTAGGTTGCCGCTTAGGTGACAAGACTGCCCTGGAGCGCATCCGCCGTATTCGTCGTTTAGATGACAAGCACAACTTTACTTTGATGTGCCGCGACCTATCAGAGTTGGGCGTATTTGCCAAAGTGGATACCAAGGCGTTTCGTCTACTCAAAGCCTACACGCCAGGTCCATACACTTACATTCTCAACGCCACTCGTGAAGTGCCGCGCATGTTGATGCACCCTAAGCGCCGCACCATTGGTTTGCGCGTACCAGGTCATCCAATTGCGCATGCCTTGTTAACAGAGTTGGGTGAGCCATTGATGAGTGTCACTTTGATTCTCCCTGACGCCAATGAGCCACTCAGCGATCCTTATGAGATTAGAGATCTGCTAGAAAACCAAGTGGATCTGATTATTGATGGCGGTTATGGCGGAATTGAAGCATCAACAGTTGTCAGTTTTGTGGACGAAGAGCCGGAGATTTTACGTGAAGGTTGCGGTGATCCAGAACCATTTCGCAGTTAATAATGACTGAGCGTATCGATTCAACTATGGATAAAGAGCAGGGCGCGGCGATGACTCTAGCAATAGAGCATCTGCCGCTGGCTTTGATTTATGGTGAGGCCATGACTGCCTTGCCGATGGATTTATATATTCCGCCGGATGCATTGGAAGTCATTCTTGAGGCCTTTGAAGGGCCTTTAGATTTACTCTTGTACCTGATCCGTAAAGAAAATATCGATATTCTTGATATCCAGGTTGCGCAAATCACCCACCAATACATGGGCTACGTTGAGCTAATGAAAGCCGTGCGCTTAGAACTCGCGGCTGAGTATTTGGTGATGGCGGCTATGCTGGCTGAAATCAAATCGCGCATGTTATTACCACGCTCACAGCACAGCAGCCTGGATGACGATGAAGACCCGCGCGCAGAACTGATTCGACGACTGCAAGAGTATGAGCGCATTAAAACAGCGGCCGAAGACTTAAATGACATCCCTCGTGTGGGCCGTGATGTATTTATCGCCAAGGCTGTGGCTCCGCAAGCGCAAGTGCGCCACTTAATGGCCGATGTGGCTTTGGAAGAAGTCTTGCTCGCGATGTCTGATGTATTGCGGCGCGCCAATATGTTTGAAAGCCATCAAATTAGTCGTGAGACGCTGTCAACCCGTGAGCGTATGAGCAGGGTGCTTACAGCATTGCGTGATGGCAACTTTGTACCTTTTACCCGATTATTTACGCTAGAAGAAGGGCGTTTAGGTGTAGTTGTGACCTTTATGGCTATTTTAGAGTTGGTTAAAGAATCTTTGATTGAATTAGTGCAAAACGCAGCCTTTAGTGAAATCCATGTACGAACTAAAACCCATGAATAAGCTGGATTTCGAGCATAAGCAACACTTCGCAAAAGTGCTAGAAGCCTTGTTGTTAGCGGCAGGCAAGCCTTTAAGTGTTGGGCGTATCGTTGAGCTGTTTGACGAAGAACATCAACCCAGCATCGCGCACATTAACGCAGCTTTAGAGCAGCTTGATTTAGATACGCAAGAGCGTTCATATCAGTTGACAGAGGTGGCTTCAGGTTTTCGTTTACAGGTACGTACTGAGTATTCTTCATATGTTGGGCGTTTATGGGAAGAACGTCCGCAGCGTTATTCGCGGGCGATGTTAGAAACCTTAGCCTTAATTGCATATCGCCAGCCAATCACGCGCGGTGAAATTGAAGATGTGCGTGGTGTGGCGGTCAGTACCAACATTATCAAGACGTTATTAGAGCGCGAATGGATTACTGTGGTGGGCTACAAAGATGTACCGGGCAAACCAGCGATGCTGGCCACGACAAAAACCTTTCTAGATTATTTTAACTTGCGCGGCTTAAATGAGTTACCCAATGCCAGCGCCTTACAAGACTTGCAGGTAACAAGCAAAGACAAAACTCTAGATCAGCATACGGCAGAGGGCGCAACAGCGCAGATTGCTGTCAGCGTGACGCCAGTACAGACCCTTAAGAATACTTCACAGGTTAGCTTTAGTTCGCTGCTGGAGGAGCTTGAGAGTATGGAGGATGGCTTGAAGACAGAGTTCATTGATCCTGCTATTGATATTGAGCAAAACGCCTTACAAGCAATTACAGGCAAATCTAAGCAAAACGATTGATCAATGCGCCGTCTTATAATATATACAGATATGCTATAATCAATATTATGTTAAATGGGCTATATTAAAGCCGTCTCATAATCAATGCTGCTGCACAATGCCGCAGCCTATTCATCATCTTGACGTGCTAAATTAACTCACTCTATTTTGATCATGCATTTTATTACAGGAGTTTCTCCATGCGCTTAACAGCCCTTGCTGCCAGTCTCTTTGCTATCACGCTGTCAACTGCAGCACCCAGCTATGCTGAGCATCATCAGCATCACTCGACTGTAGATACAACAACTGCTGCAGCGCACACCACTCTAACTGTGGTAAATGCTTGGTCACGTGAATTACCACCCAGCGCACCGGTTGGCGCGGCCTTTATGACGATCGACAACCCTAGCGATCAAGCGGACCGCTTACTCAGCGCCCACAGCTCTATCGCTGACATCACTGAACTGCACGCTCACATTCATGAAGGCGATGTGATGCGCATGGTTAAAGTGGATGGCATCGATGTGCCTGCACATGACAGCCTCACACTTAAGCCTGGCGGCTATCATGTGATGCTGATTGATTTGAAAAAGCCTTTAGTAGCTGGTGAACAACTACCACTGACTTTACAATTTGAACACGCTGGTCAAGTTGATATTACTGTCAATATCAAATCCAGCGATGCGGGTACTGCTGCTGAACATAATGGCCAGGCTATGGATCATTCTGCGCACGATGCCCACTGATGCACGCTTAATAGCCCCATAATCTGTGCAGTTCACTGTATACATAGCAAAACGGCGCATATTATGCGCCGTTTTTATTGCCACTGTTCTATATGGGGTCTGTTTTATGCGCTGGGTGTACGCATGGTAACAAACTCTTCAGCTGCTGTTGGATGAATACCAATGGTGTCATCAAACACTTGCTTGGTTGCCCCAGCTTTTAAGGCTACAGCAATACCTTGCATCAGCTCGCCGGCATCTGGACCCACCATATGGCAGCCCAAGACACGGTCAGTAGCTTTATCAACAATCAGCTTCATAAAGATGCGTTCTTGCTGATCCGATAAACTGAGCTTCATCGGTCTAAAGCTGCTTTTAAAGATTTCTACCGCAAAGCCATCTGCCCTTGCCTGTTCTTCGCTGATGCCCACTGTGGCAATATTTGGCAAGCTAAATACTGCCGTCGGAATCAGGTCGTAATTCACTGGACGGTATTCTTCGCTGCGGAATAAACGACGCGCAACGGCCATACCTTCAGCCAAAGCAACCGGCGTCAGCTGCACGCGCCCTGTTACATCACCAATGGCTAAAATGCTGCTTTCTGAGGTTTGATACAGCTCATCCACAGCAATAAAGCCTTGCTTATTCAGCTTAATATCAACGTTTTCCAAGCCTAGGTTGTCCAGCATTGGACGACGACCCGTGGCATAGAAAATACAGTCAACTTCTGTGGTTTTTCCATCGTTAAAGGTAATAAGCAGGCTATTATCTGCTTGTTTATCAATACGTTGCACGTCACAGTTAAAGCGTAGTGTCATATCTTTTTTCAGTAATTCTTGATGCAAATGTTCACGCACATCATTATCAAAACCACGTAAAAACAAATCACCACGGTACGCCAGTTGTGTCTCTGAACCTAAGCCATGAAAGACTGAGGCAAACTCAACCGCAATATAACCACCACCAATCACTAAGACGCGCTTGGGCTGCTCTTTTAAGAAGAACACTTGGTTAGAATCGGTTATGTGCTCGCGACCTGGGATATCAGGCACCTGTGGCCAACCACCGACTGCGACTAAAATATGCTCAGCGGTATACTGCTGACCATCGACATCCACGGTATGCGCACCGACTAACTTGGCGTGACCATTGAGCAAGTTAACACCACTATTAGCCAGCAGCTTTTCATAAATGCCATTGAGACGCTCGATCTCAGTGTTCTTATTGCTAATCAACGTGGTCCAGTCAAAGCTTTTTGCTTCCACATCCCAGCCAAAACTGCGACTGAGCTTAAACTCATCTTGGTAGTTCGCTGCATACACCATCAGCTTTTTCGGCACACAACCGACGTTAACGCAGGTACCACCTAAATAACGGCTTTCGGCTACAGCAACTTTCGCACCAAATGAGGCGGCAAAACGTGCAGCACGCACCCCACCTGAACCCGCACCAATGACAAATAAATCAAAATCATAGGACATAAACTACTCTCCAGTTCATGTGGTTAACACATAGATATTGCACAGTTACTCGCCTTTCTTGTACAGATTCTCGTAGCAAAAGTTGGTCGCATCGATATAGCCTTCAACGCTACCACAATCAAAGCGCTGACCTTTAAACTTAT
This sequence comes from Gammaproteobacteria bacterium, assembly GCA_012513235.1. GTDB lineage: Bacteria > Pseudomonadota > Gammaproteobacteria > Pseudomonadales > Pseudomonadaceae > Denitrificimonas. Next base: position 1,752 of record JAAZCO010000335.1, on the reverse strand, counting down.
AGGCAATCACACAGCCATCTTGCGCTTGCTTCATGAGCGCATCAGTAATTTGAATCTCACCGCCCTTGCCTGGCTCGGTTTGCTCAATCAACTCAAAGATATCGGGTGTCAAAATATAGCGACCAATAATAGCTAAGTTAGAAGGCGCATCTTCAGGCTTGGGCTTTTCCACCATGGAATGTACGCGATATATATCATCACGAATCATCTCGCCGGCAATTACACCGTATTTAGCAGTGTCTGCCATGGGCACTTCTTGAATGGCAACAATTGAGCAACGGAACTGTTTGTACAATTTAATCATTTGTTGCAATACGCCATCGCCCTCCGTATTGATGCACAAGTCATCTGCCAGTACTACAGCGAATGCTTCATCACCTATTAAGGTGCGGCCCGTTAGAATCGCGTGCCCTAATCCTTTCATTTCGATTTGGCGCGTATATGAGAAAGTACACTCGCTGATTAAACTGCGCACACCCTTCAGGTACTGCTCTTTATCTGTACCGTAAATCTGATGCTCCATTTCAAAGCTGATATCAAAATGGTCTTCAATTGCGCGCTTATTACGACCGGTCACAACGGCGATTTGCTTAAGGCCTGCCTGTAGCGCTTCTTCGACGCCATACTGAATCAATGGCTTGTTCACTATGGGTAGCATTTCTTTAGGCATGGCTTTGGTGGCTGGTAAAAAGCGAGTACCGTAGCCCGCGGCTGGAAATAAGCATTTTTTAATCATGACAGATCCTTGTTAAATGAGTATGCATGTTGGACATGCCTTGAGCCTATATAGTTAATGCTTAACGCAAAATATAAGTAATAAAAAAGGGTTCTATTGTAGACCAATAGAACCCTTTGCTAAACCAATAGCGCTATATCTATTAATCGTTGCTAGCGAAACCCAAGATACTGAGCAGGCTAAGGAACAGATTGTAGATGGATACATACAGGCTGATAGTCGCCATAATGTAGTTGCGCTCACCGCCTTGAATAATAGCGCTGGTTTGAAACAGAATCATCACTGATGAGAACAGTACAAAACCTGCACTGATCGCTAACTGCAAACCTGAAATCTCAAAAATAAAGCTGGCAATCACCGCCGCAAGCAACACAAAGAAGCCCACTGTAATAAAGCCATTGAGGAAGCTCATGTCTTTACGTGTAATCAACACGTAGGCTGATAAACCAGTAAATACAAAGGCAGTCATGGCAAAGGCTGAGCTAATTACGCTCGCACCATTGGGCATGCTCATATACATATTTAAGATCGGGCCTAAGGTGTAACCCATAAAGCCGGTCAGCGCGAAGGTTGTTAACAAGCCCCAACCCGAGTTACGCAGCTTCATGGTTGCAAAGAATAAACCGTAAAAGCCAACTAATGTCAGCATTAAGCCGGGATGCGGCATACCCATTTGTTGAGAAAAATAAGCCACTACACCACTGAACGCTAATGTCAGAGCAAGCAAGCCATAAGTGTTACGCAAAACCGAACTGCTTTCAGAGCGAGCTGCTGTGGTCTGGCCTAACGAGTAATTCTGTTGTTCACGCATCATAAAACTCCTGATTAAGTGTGCTGACAACCATCATAGCAACTATTTTAATATAAATGCTAAAAAGTGTTTGACAGATTTTTATATTGCGCTATCATAGCCGCCATTGAAAGGGAGGAGTGGCCGAGTGGCTGAAGGCAACGGTCTTGAAAACCGTCGATGGGCGACTATCCGTGAGTTCGAATCTCACCTCCTCCGCCAAATT
>JAAZCO010000007.1 GCA_012513235.1 Gammaproteobacteria bacterium | reverse complement strand
GCTTCATCAGTGCTCAGATCTAAAACAGACATGCATGCCTCCATTGGCAAATAAAAAAACCGCACAACGCGGTAGAATGAGTGTCAATAACAAGGCAGTATCCTAACAGAGCCACTGCCAAAACCCGAACGAAAAACCACATCCCATTATATTTGCGGAGCCTTAACTGATGATTCGTTCCTTGTTTATCTTAAGCTTAATCATGTTAAGCGCTTGCCAGTCCAATCGCCTCGTCGAACTCGACTACCAGTCCGGCTACAATTTTAAAAACGTACAAAGCTGGCAATGGGCGCAACCTGCTGTTCAATTTGCCCCTGATAATGCAGAAAACACCAGCGATCTCGACGCACAACGGGTGCGCAACGCCATCAGCGAGCAACTGCTGCAACAGGGGCTGCAACACAGCAGCAGTGGCGCTCCGATTCAAGTGCGTGCCTGGCTAATCAGCGAAAGCCAACAACAACGCACCGATATTCAGCAAAATGCCTATTGGGGTGGCGCTTGGGGGCCGACCATTCGCACTGACTCTTACGAAATCACCCAGCATATTCAAAAACTACAAATTGATATTCTCGACAGCAGCAATCAACAGCTGATCTGGCGCGCCAGTGACAGCTGGTTATTACCACAACAGCGCATCAGCCCGAGCGCGCGCGATGCTAAACTGCGCGAACAAGTGCAGCATATTTTGCAGCATTTCCCGCCACAATAAATCCGCTTCCCAAGCCAAGGCAGTCACGACCGGCTGCTTTATGGCAAAATAGGTTTTTCAATCTGTACTTGAAGGTCAACTATGTCACCACAAGTGTATTGGTCATTACTGGCGATGGCTTTGGTTTCTGGCGCTCTAATGCCATTACAAGCTGGCATCAACGGCTTGCTCGCCAAAGAAGTCTCCAGCGTCCTCAATGCTGCGACGATTTCATTTTTAGTCGGCACCTTAGCTTTACTGATACTGGCTTTAGTTCAGCGTGACGGCGTGAGTATCGCCACCCTGAAAGGTCTGCATTGGTGGCACTGGGCCGGTGGTTTGATGGGCGCATTCTTTGTCTTTACCGCAGCCTTTGTCGCGCCCCGTATTGGCGCCCTACTCTTTATGGCCTTGGTACTACTAGGCCAGCTGGCCAGCGCTATTTTTCTGGATAACCAAGGCTGGGTGGGCTACAAAGCCGCGCAGATCAATCTTGGCAAAATTGCTGGACTGATGCTGATTTTAGGTGGTGTGTGGATGATTCGCCGCAGCTAAAGCACCGGACAGGTCGCACTATGAGTCACAACCAGATCAATGCACACATCAGGTCAGTACAACTGGCGTGATATTGCCAGCCCAGACAACAACGCCAACTGTCAGCAGCACTGAGGTTGGCGTAATACACACACTACAGGTCTAGGCGTTAATCATCATCAAACTGATAACTGCCGGGCGCCAAGTTATCAAAGCGGGTAAATTTACCTTGGAAAGCTAAACGCACCGTGCCAATCGGACCGTTACGTTGCTTACCAATAATGACTTCCGCCACGCCTTTGTATTCGGTTTCCGGATGATAAACCTCATCACGGTAGACAAACATAATCACGTCCGCATCCTGCTCAATAGCTCCAGACTCACGTAAGTCAGAGTTGATTGGGCGCTTATTGGGACGTTGCTCCAACGAGCGGTTCAGCTGCGATAGCGCTACCACTGGACAATTAAACTCTTTGGCTAAGGCTTTTAACGAGCGCGAAATCTCCGAAATCTCGTTAGTGCGGTTTTCACCGCCGCTGCCACCGAGCTGCATCAGCTGTAGGTAGTCGACCATGATTAAGCCAATATCACCGTGCTCACGCGCCAGGCGCCGGGTACGCGCGCGCATATCTGATGGACTGATCCCTGCCGAGTCATCAATAAAGAGTTTGCGCTCTTGCAGCAAATTCACTGCCGAGGTCAGGCGCGGCCAATCATCTTCATCCAATCGCCCCGAACGCACTTTAGTTTGGTCAATGCGCCCCAAGGAGGACAACATACGCATCACCAGTGATTCGGCTGGCATCTCCAGCGAGTAGACTAAAATCACTTTATCGGAACGCATTAAAGCGTTCTCCACCAAGTTCATCGCAAAGGTAGTTTTACCCATGGAAGGACGACCGGCGACAATAATTAAGTCTGAGGGCTGTAAACCACTGGTTTTTTCATCTAAATCGGTAAAACCAGTGGAAATACCGGTAATGGCTTCATCACTGTTAAACAAGGTATCAATGGTGTTGATGACATTGGTTAACAAATCATTTAAACCGACTGGACCGCCGGTTTTGGGACGCGCTTCGGCAATTTCAAAAATCTTGCGCTCGGCCTCATCCAGAATTTCGCTGCCTGTTTTACCCTGTGGGGCATAGGCACTGTCAGCAATATCGTTACTGATACTGATCAACTGACGTAAGGTGGCACGCTCACGAATAATTTGTGCGTACGCTTTAATATTGGCCACTGAAGGCGTATTTTTTGCAAGCTCACCTAAGTAAGCCAGCCCGCCACTTTGGCTCAGCTGCCCTTCTTTATCCAACTGCTCGGATAAAGTCACCACATCAAAAGGTTCGTTGCGCTCAGCTAGACGTGCAATAGCGCGAAAAATCAAGCGGTGGTCAGGTCGATAAAAATCACCATCCGACACTTGGTCCAATACGCGCTCCCAAGCGCCATTATCCAGCATTAAACCACCCAGCACCGACTGCTCAGCCTCAACTGAATGCGGCGGCATCTTTAAAGCGGCGGTTTCTAAATCATACTGCTGGGGTTGGGAGACATCTAAATCGCTCATGCACTGCACCCTGTGTTGCGAAGACTTAAAATGAATCTGGCTATTAAACAACAAAAGGCACGCATCTATACAGATAACGTGCCTTTTGTACCATCAGTTAACGCGAGTTAACCGATAGGCGATTAGCCTGCAACTACAATCAATTTGACTGTAGCTTCAACGTCAGTGTGCAAGTGCACAGTAACGTCATATTCGCCAGTTTGACGAATAGTGCCATACGGCAAGCGGACTTCGCTTTTGTTTACAGTAACGCCTGAAGCAGTCAAAGCATCAGCAATATCGTGTGTACCGATAGAACCGAACAGCTTGCCTTCTTCACCTGTGTTAGCAGTGATAGTCACTTCTAACTCAGACAATTGTGCGCCACGTGCTTCTGCTTCTGCACGCTTTTCAGCAGCAGCTTTTTCAAGCTCTGCACGACGTGCTTCAAACGCAGCAATGTTTGCAGCAGTAGCTGCAGTTGCTTTGCGCTGTGGTAGTAAAAAGTTACGACCGTAACCGGACTTAACATTTACTTTGTCGCCCAGGTCGCCCAGGTTTGCGACTTTCTCTAGCAGGATGACTTCCATTTGAGTCTCACCTCTTGAATTTCAACGTTCACCGTTCGCGGCATCGGAATCTTTTTTAGACCGTAAACCACGAAAATCAAAAACACTATCAACTATAGCTAATACCACTAAAAACGGATAAATCACTTGCGTAAACAACACCATACCCACATACAAACCAATCAACCAAAAACTACCACTACGGTACTTGGCGACTAATCCATGTACTAGGGCAATACCGGTAAACCACAACGGCACACTGCACAAGGGCGTTAAGATCACAGCCTGTATCCCGAGACTTGGCGCGAACAACATACCAAATACTAGGGGGAACACTACCACCGCAGGCAGACGCAAGGCTTGAAACTCTTGCGCAAACCCACCTGGGTTATATAAAGCTGCTTGCCAATACCGAGCGATAATCACGCTCAGTACGCTTAACACTTGTAGCACTGTCGCCATCAAACCCGTTAATACCGGGACTATCAGGCTTTGTAATTGCAGTTGCTGTTCACTCGATAACTGCTCGTACAGCTCTGGAAGTACTTTTGGCATCACCGTGTTTAGCTCTAAAGCTAAACTGGTTAGAGGCTCGGCAAATGCAACACCTAACACTCCTGCAAAAACCACTCCAAGCAAAACACTTGCGAGCAAGGCTTTACCCCAAGCCCCTGTTGCTCGGATGACATAAGCCATACTTGCCGCACCCAACAACCCTAATAAGGGTCGCGGATCGTCGAAGTAAGCCCATACCAACGCAGGCAGCAACGCCCAAACAATCACACCAAGTGCATCGTTTAGACCGCGTCTTAGTAAGACTAAACTTACAGCAGCAGCGCTCAACCAAAACATCATAGGTATTGCAGATGCTACAGCCACCACAGTGATGGCTTGCATACGCCCACGCATAATATATTCAGCGAGTTTACGCATGCTTTAACTTATCCATTTATACGGTACAGCCAAAAATCAATTGTTGTGACTGTCGGTGTATGGCAGCAGAGCTAAAAAGCGCGCGCGTTTGATAGCGGTTGACAATTGGCGCTGATACTTAGCTTTAGTGCCAGTAATACGGCTCGGTACAATCTTGCCAGTTTCTGATACGTAGGCTTTCAATGTATTTAAATCTTTGTAATCGATTTCTTTTACATCTTCAGCTGTAAAACGGCAAAACTTGCGACGGCGGAAAAAACGTGCCATGACAGTGGCTCCTCAATTAGATCTAGGATTACTCATCAACATCGTTGTCATTGTCACTGTCGTCGTCACCGTCTTCATCGGTGTCTTCAGCAGTGTCAGGACGTTCACGACGCTCACGACGCTCAGTACGGTTTTCTTCAGCCTTCAACATCTCAGACTGTTCAGTAACCGCTTCGTCACGACGAATGATCAAGTTACGCAATACAGCATCGTTGTAGCGGAAACTGTCTTCCAGTTCTGCTAAAGCTTTGCTGCTGCACTCAACGTTGAGCAAGATGTAGTGAGCTTTGTGGATATCGTTGATAGCGTAAGCTAATTGACGACGACCCCAGTCTTCTTGACGGTGTACTTGACCGCCATCTTCTTCGATCAGTTTGGTGTAACGCTCAACCATACCGCCGACTTGTTCGCTTTGATCCGGGTGGACCAAGAACACTATTTCGTAATGACGCATAGATGCTCCTTACGGGTTGTAGCCTGCCGCACCATGCGGTCAG
>JAAZCO010000334.1 GCA_012513235.1 Gammaproteobacteria bacterium | reverse complement strand
GTCTTTTAAGTCCTTGAATACCTCAACTGATATACAACGTTTTACTCTCGATTCGTTTGAAGCCGCACGTTTCGCTAATCTTTGCGGTCAATATGACGAGCATCTACGTTTAATCGAGCAACGATTAGATATCACTATCCGTAACCGTGGTGAGCAATTTGAATTGCTTGGCTCGCGTGAACAAACCCGTGCTGGCGAACAATTAATTCGCCGTCTGTATCGCGAAACTAAACACGCTGACTTAACACCGGATACCGTGCACCTCTTTTTACAAGAGTCGAGCATGCAAGAGCTGACAAGCCCATCAAGCACCCCGGCCAGTTCCGTGGCCTTGCGCACCCGTAAAGGCGCAATTCGTCCGCGTGGTGAAAATCAGCAAAATTACGTTAAATCCATACTTGAGCACGATATTAATTTTGGTATTGGCCCAGCCGGAACCGGTAAAACCTATTTAGCTGTGGCCTGTGCTGTGGATGCGTTGGAACGCGAGTTGGTACAACGGATTTTATTAGTACGTCCTGCTGTCGAAGCGGGTGAGAAACTGGGCTTTTTACCTGGTGATTTATCGCAAAAAATCGACCCTTACTTGCGCCCCTTATATGACGCACTGTTTGAAATGCTCGGCGTGGAACATGTAACGCGCCTCATTGAAAAGCAAGTGATTGAAGTCGCACCACTGGCCTATATGCGCGGTCGTACACTGAGCAACAGTTTTATTATTCTCGATGAAAGCCAAAACACCACGGTTGAACAGATGAAAATGTTCTTAACGCGGATTGGTTTTGGTTCAACTGCAGTGATTACCGGTGATATCACTCAGGTCGACTTACCGCGTGGTACGGCATCAGGATTAATTGATGTCATTAAAATTCTAGACGAAGTACCTGGGATTGGTTTTACCTTTTTCAAATCAACTGACGTTGTGCGCCACCCACTGGTGCAACGCATCGTAGAAGCTTACGAAAGTCATAACTCAGCAAAATCCAATGACCCCGCACGAGAATTACGCCCTTGATCGAGCTTGATCTACAAATTGCCAGCTCTGCTAAACAATTGCCGAGCCACGCTGAATTTTTAGCTTGGTGCTCGCTAGCATTACGCCAACGCACCAACCCTTCTGAACTGACCATCCGCTTAGTGGATGCCGAAGAAGGCCTAGAGCTGAACTCCACGTGGCGCGGTAAAGACTACCCAACCAATGTGCTGTCGTTTCCAGCGGATATTCCAGAGGGTCTTTTGGATATCCCATTGCTGGGCGACTTAGTGATTTGTGTGCCTGTGGTTGAACAAGAAGCAGCCGAGCAAGGTAAAACACTGACCGCTCATTGGGCTCATCTGGTGATGCATGGCTGTTTACATTTATTAGGCTATGATCATATTGATGACGAAGAAGCAGAAGAAATGGAAAACTTAGAGCGCCAATTACTGGCAGAAATCGGTCATCCCGACCCTTATAGCGACAATCAATACACGGATTTAATACCATCATGAGCGACGACAATTCTAGCAGCGGGCATAAGTCATGGCTGGAAAAAATTACCCACGCTTTTGCCCAAGAGCCGAAAACACGCCAAGAATTATTCGAACTGTTACGCGAAGCCAATCGCAATAAGCTGCTCGATAACGATGCCTTGGCGATTGTCGAAGGGGCGATTCAAATCGCCGACCTGCAAGTGCGCGATATTATGATTCCACGTTCACAAATGATCAGTATTAAAGCCTGCCAATCACCCGAAGAATTTTTGCCTTCTATTATTGATGCGGCACATTCGCGTTATCCGGTGATTGGTGAAAACAACGATGAAGTGCTTGGCATCCTGCTGGCGAAAGATTTATTGCCGCAGATTTTAAAAAAAGAAGACGATTTTGATTTACGCAGCTTATTGCGCCCATGCAATTTTGTCCCTGAATCGAAACGCCTCAATGTTTTACTTAAAGAGTTCCGTGCCAACCATAACCATATGGCAGTAGTCATTGACGAATACGGTGGAGTGGCAGGCTTAGTGACTATTGAAGACGTACTTGAGCAGATCGTCGGCGATATTGAAGACGAACACGACGTTGAAGAAGACAGCTATATCCGTACATTGCCGACCGGTGACTTTATTGTTAAAGCATTGACGCCAGTGGATGATTTTAATGACTTCTTTAACAGTGGCTTCTCGGAAGATGAGTTCGATACCATTGGTGGTGTTGTGATGAGTGCCTTTGGTCATTTACCTAAACGTAACGAAACTATTGAAATTGATCGTATGCGCTTTCGCGTACTCAACTCTGATAGCCGTCGCTTGCACTTATTGCGCATCACTCCGCTGGATAAAACCCAAAAGCAGAACCATTAAGACTGCGCTCTAAATACCCTTAGGAATACACACCATGCAATGGCTCACTCGCAGCGGCTGGATCGGCAATAGCCTAAGCCTTGTCGCTGGCGCTTTGATTACTTTAACTTTAGCGCCATTTGATCTTTGGCCATTGGTTTTTGTCTCATGCATGGTGTTATTTCTCAGCCTCAGTCAGCTCAATCCACGCCAAGCCGCGGTGCGCAGTTGGTGGTTTGGCTTTGGCTTATTTGCCAGTGGTACCAGCTGGGTCTATGTCAGTATTCATGATTATGGTTCTGCACCCGTACCTTTAGCAGCGTTACTGACTATTGCCTTTGTGGCCGGCTTGGCCTTATTTCTAGCGCTATTGGGCTGGCTGTGGGCACGCTTTTTACGCCAAGAGCAGCATTCCATCACGAATGCTTTAGCTTTTGCCGCGTTATGGGTGGCGATCGAGGCATTTCGTGGCTGGTTCTTAACTGGTTTTCCATGGCTGTATATCGGTTACAGTCAACTGCAAGGCCCGTTAGCTGGATTCGCACCTTTAGGTGGCGTGTGGCTGATTTCTTTTATCTTAGCCCTGAGTAGCGCTTTACTTATAACCCTTTGGCAAAGTAAGCAATGGTCTGCGCGCATCAGCGCAGCACTAATACTGCTAGCTACTTGGAGCTTAGGTTTTGCTCTGCAATCACAGCAATGGACTGAACCGGCTGGTGAGCCTCTGAGCGTGACGGCTATTCAAGGCAATATTGAACAGAATCTCAAATGGGATCCAGCACAAATTGAAGCGCAACTGCTGCTCTATCAATCGCTAACACTCAACGCTGCCCCCAGTGATTTAGTGATTTGGCCCGAAACAGCAGTCCCTGTACTTAAGGAGCAAGCGCAAGGTTATCTCAATAGCATGGACCGTATTATCAAGCGCCAAGACTCAGCCTTGATTACTGGCCTGCCCTTACGCCAGCAAGATGCATATGGAGATTTGCGTTATTACAACTCCATCACCACTCTGGGCGATAGCGACGGCGAATACCGTAAACAAAAACTGGTGCCCTTTGGCGAATATGTACCGCTGCAACACTTACTGCGCGGCCTCATCGCCTTCTTTGATTTGCCTATGTCAGACTTTGCTCGCGGCCCTAGTCAACAAGCACCACTGACTGCTAAAGGCTATAAAATCGCGCCCTATATTTGCTATGAAGTGGTCTATCCAGAATTTGCCACTGAGCTGGCTGCACAAAGCGATATTTTGCTCACC
>JAAZCO010000333.1 GCA_012513235.1 Gammaproteobacteria bacterium | reverse complement strand
TTTAGCCCGCAAATGGCGTCCTCGTTCATTCCGTGAAATGGTTGGGCAAACCCACGTTTTAAAAGCCTTGATCAATGCCCTTGATCATCAGCGCTTGCACCATGCCTATTTGTTTACTGGTACGCGCGGAGTTGGTAAAACCACCATTGCGCGGATTATGGCCAAGTGTTTGAACTGTGAGCAGGGCATCAGCTCAACCCCGTGCGGTGAATGCTCGGTGTGCCGCGAGATTGATGAGGGGCGTTTTGTCGACCTGATTGAGGTGGATGCGGCGAGTAAAACCAAGGTCGCAGACACTCGCGAGATGCTGGATAACGTGCAATATATGCCGACCCGCGGGCGCTATAAGGTCTACCTGATTGACGAGGTACACATGCTCTCGACCAGTTCCTTCAACGCCTTGTTGAAAACGCTGGAAGAGCCGCCGCCCTATGTGAAGTTCTTACTCGCCACTACTGACCCGCAAAAACTGCCAGCGACTGTACTGTCGCGTTGCTTGCAGTTCTCGCTGAAAAACATGCCGCCAGAGCCGATTGTTGGCCATTTGCAAAATGTATTAACCAGCGAAAACATCCCCTTTGAAGATGATGCGCTGTGGCTATTAGGTCGTGCTGCGGATGGCTCGATGCGTGATGCCATGAGCCTGACGGATCAGGCCGTGTCTTTTGGTGATGGTCGTGTTTTTGCCGACGATGTCCGCGCTATGCTTGGTACTTTGGACCAAGGTCAGATTTATGGTGTACTTAAAGCGCTGATTGCCGGTGATGCCCGTGCAGCCTTAAGTGCAACGGCGCATTTGGCTGAGCATGGTCCGGATTGGGCCGGTGTCTTGGCAGAGATTCTGAATGCCTTGCACCGCATTGCTATTGCGCAGTTGATGCCGGATGCCATTGATAACGGGCAGGGCGATCGTGAGCAAGTTCTGGAATTAGCCGCTATTGTGCCGCCGGAAGATGTGCAGTTTTATTATCAGCTGGGTTTGATTGGGCGCCGCGATTTACCGCTGGCACCGGATCCGCGTGATGGTTTTGAGATGGTCTTACTGCGTATGTTGGCGTTTCGTCCGGCGAATTTACCAGGCAGCGCTCCGAGCACACCGTTATTACAGTCCGAACCGGCAGTCACTGCGGGAAAGACTGATACCGAGCAGCCAGCGGCACCGCTCCATTCTGCTGCGTCACCTGCGCCGGTCACTCGGTCAAATACTGCACCTGTCGCCACTGAGCCAGCTCCTGCATCAGCGCCTGCAGCCATAGCCCAGCCTGCAACCGCACCTGCTGCAGAGGTGATTGCGCCATGGGAAGAGGCCGCAGTGGCTGAGGCTGATCCCAAGTCCGCGTCTGCAACCTCCAATGTGCAGCAACCTGCTGCACTAATCACACCGCCGTCTACTCAAACATCAGGACAGCCAGCAGCCCCGAGTGTTGCGGCCACAGCAGCAAGTCAAGACGTTGCGTTTGTTGAACCTATGTCTGCGCCTGTTGTTCCAGCAGTTGTAGCGCCATTGGCATCGCCAGAGACTGCCAGCGCTAGCGATGAGCAACCGCCGCCCAATTATGAGCAGGATTACGGTCAGGCGTTTGCCGCCGAAGACGATGATGACGAAGCCTATTTAGACAACAGTAATTTCCAAGATTATGCTGATTTGTCCGGTGTCAGTAGCCATGATGCAGCGGCTACGCCGCAGACCAATAATGCCGGTGTGGATTTACAACCGCATATTGCTCCAGCTTCAGGCTTGGCCGCTGAATGGCAAGTACTGTTTAGCCACTTGAATTTAGGTGGAATGACCGCAAGTATTGCAGCTAACGCAGTGTTGATTGAGAAAAACGCCGACACTTGGCTGTTGCACCTTGATCCCAATCACAGTGCTTTATTTAATCCCACTCAGCAGCAACGTATTAATGATGCGATTAATGCTCAGTTGGACGCGCCGATTACCTTGCAGATTGAACAGCAGGTCCCGACGCAAGAAACACCCGCGTTAGCCTTGTTACGCCAACAGGCTCAGCGCCAAAAAGAGGCTGAGGAGGCAATTTATGCCGACCCGATTGTCTTACAGTTAATCGACACCTTTGGTGCTAAAATCGTTAGCGATAGTATTGAACCAACAGTATTGTGAACTGACAGTATTGAACCCCTAGACTCAGCAATATAAGGAATCTTAAATGAAAGGTGGTATGGCTGGCCTGATGAAACAGGCTCAACAGATGCAAGAAAAAATGCAGAAGATGCAAGAAGAATTAGCTAACGCTGAAGTGACAGGTCAGTCGGGAGCTGGTTTGGTCAGCATCGTGATGACCGGTCGCCATGATGTGCGCCGTGTCAGCATTGACGACAGCTTACTGCAAGAAGACAAAGAAATTCTTGAAGACTTAATTGCCGCAGCAGTCAATGATGCGGTGCGCAAAATCGAACAAAACAGCCAAAGCAGCATGGCGGGTATGACGGAAGGCATGCAATTGCCACCGGGTTTTAAAATGCCATTCTAAGCTCAACCGCACACGCAAGTCTTCGTCTTGAGTGCTTGCGTGTTGTGTCTTGCCGAGTGTGCGAACAGCGCAGTCTGCGGCTTTTTCTCTCTTCATTCAGTGTGTATAAACCTATGTCGTTTAGTCCGTTGATACGTCAATTAATTGATGCATTTCGCGTGTTGCCGGGTGTTGGGCAAAAAACTGCGCAGCGTATGGCTTTGCAATTGCTTGAGCGTGACCGCAGTGGTGGGCAGCGTTTGGCCGATGCCTTAAGTCAAGCCATGGAGGGTGTGGGCTATTGCCGTCAGTGCCGCAGCTTGAGCGAAGAAGAAGTGTGTCATCTGTGCAGTGATTTGCGCCGTGATGAAACTGTGCTTTGTATTGTGCAAGGCCCGGTGGATGTGTATGCCGTGGAACAAACCGGTTACCGTGGTCGTTACTTTGTTTTGAAAGGCCATTTATCGCCTTTAGATGGTTTGGGCCCTGAGACCATCGGTATTCCTGAATTGATTGGCCGTATCAATAACGGTAACTTCCATGAAGTGATTTTAGCCACTAACCCGACGGTTGAGGGCGATGCTACTGCACATTATATTGCGCAAATTTTAGCCGATAAAAATTTGTCTATTACGCGTCTAGCGCATGGTATGCCGCTGGGTGGTGAGTTGGAAATGGTCGATGGCGGTACGCTCAGTCATGCCTTTTCTGGACGTCGGCCAATACAGCTGTAAAGGCTATCGACGTTATAGATACTTTTTAGTATATCGTTATGCAATATGATATTATGTTGAGCAATCAGCATATAGAGTGTGATCAATAAGTCACAGCGAATATGCACAGACCGCATTTAGACTTATTTTAAGGTGACGTATGACAAGTAAAGTATTAACGCCGCAGGCTGCACAAGAGTTATTGGCTAAAGGTGCTGTACTGGTTGATATTCGTGGCGCTGACGAATACGCTCGTGAGCACATCGCTGCTGCTAAACACATGCCGATGGACCTCCTTAATAAAGAAGGTGTGCCCAGTAACGCGGCAAATGCGGTGATTTTTCACTGTACTTCAGGCAATCGTACAAAAATGAACGCACAAGCCTTAGATAATTGTGCAACCTGTGAAGTGTATATTTTGGAAGGTGGTATCGACGGCTGGAAAAAGGCGGGTATGCCAGTCGTTAAAGATGCCAAGCAGCCGTTAGAATTGCAGCGCCAAGTGCAAATTGGTGCAGGTTCAATGATTCTAGCGGGTGTGCTCTTAGGTACGTTCGTTGCGCCGGGTTGGTATGCACTGTCTGGATTTGTAGGCGCAGGCTTAATTATGGCTGGCGTTACCGGTTTCTGTGGCTTGGCGCGTATGCTGCTGGTGATGCCATGGAACAAGAATATGGCTAAATAATTCAGCTTTGTATTCGCAAAAGGCAAGCCACCATGGCTTGCCTTTTTTGTTTGTTACTTTTAATACATAACCGGTGACAAAGACTTATAAGACGAGTGCTGCTAGCAGTACCGCTTCTTGAATCTCTACCGTCGCGCCCAACGTATCACCGGTGTAACCGCCTAAGCGCTTATTCAGTGCGCGTCGATACAGCGCTAAAACGCCTACCCACACCAACAGCATGAGCATAGTTTTTCCGGCAAACAGGGGTATCGCTAACAGCCCCAGCAGAGTAAACATCACCAGTACTTTGCTGAGTGTCGCAGC
>JAAZCO010000332.1 GCA_012513235.1 Gammaproteobacteria bacterium | reverse complement strand
TTGTTTATGGATGACGGCGTTTTACAGTTGTTAGAGCAGCAACAGCCACAGCAACTTGAGCAAAAAAACCTCTGCGCTAATCTACAAGCCCTGCCGATGTTTGGCATTGAGCAGTTGTATGTGGCGCAGGATTGTTTGCAGCAACGCGGTTTAACAGATGCTGAATTAGCCGTTGCCGTTGAGCGTGTCGATGATACGCAGATCCAGCAACTGCTGCGCCAATTTGACCATGTGGTAACGCTCTAATGACGACCTTACATATTTTAAATGCCTCACCTGCAGCCAGCTCACAATTGCGCAGTTGTTTGCGCGTCGCCGCTGCGCAGGATTCGATTTTGTTCACCGGTGAAGCGGTGCAAGCGTTACGTACCGGCAGTGCGGCGCTGCAACAACTGTGTGCAGGCGCTCAAGTGCACCGTCTCTATGCTTTGCAAGAAGATATTGAAGCACGTGCTATTGATCTGGGTGAGTTGACCGTGACCTTGATTGACTACCCAGCGTTTGTAGATTTATGCACTGAGTCTGCGCGAGTGAACAGTTGGACATGAGTGTGGATATTTTAGTGGTCGATGGCGGTGAGATTGCGCTAGACCAAGACGCTTGCTTATGCAATTTAGAAGATTGGTCGCCACAGGTGGCGCAGGCGTTAGCCGCTCGCGAAGCGATTGAGTTGACTGATGCGCACTGGGAAATTCTGTATGTGCTACAGCAGTTTTATCAGCAGTTTCAGCTGTCACCGGCCAATCGTGCTTTGGTGAAATATGTCGCTATCCACTTAGGCAAAGAGAAGGGCAATAGCTTGTACTTAAACGGCTTGTTTAATGGCATGCCGGCAAAGCTTGCAGCACGCTTAGCTGGACTGCCAAAACCGGCCAATTGCTTTTAAAAGCGCCATAAATAGGTTGCTAAGCACAGCAGAATAAACTCTTAAGATACATTAAGTTAATGCTATAAGCTGTTGATAAATATAGAGTATTTGTTCTGGGTTTAACATGAGGACTGGTGTTTTATGGTTTTATCAAGCTTGTATAAAGCCATAAAAATACAGCGCGCTAGCGTTCAAGTTTGTGATGATTTAAAGCGGTGCGCTGACTGTATTCAACCGCACCGCTGATGCAAACTAGCCGCCTAAATAGGCTTGGCGCACGGCTTCATTACTGAGCAAGTTGGCACCGGTATCTTCCAGCACAATACGTCCATGTTCCATGACATAGCCACGGTCAGCGAGCTTAAGGGCTTGGTTGGCATTTTGCTCGACCAAAAACACCGTGACGCCATCGCTGCGTAACTGCTCCAGAATCTGGAAAATCTGCTGAATAATAATCGGTGCTAAGCCCAATGAAGGCTCATCCAGCAGCAGCAAGCGAGGCTCACTCATCAAGGCGCGGCCAATGGCGAGCATCTGCTGCTCGCCACCACTCATGGTGCCAGCGCGTTGCTGGAAGCGCTCATGCAAGCGTGGGAAGAGTGACAGCACTCGATCTAAACGCTCCTCGCGTACATGCTTGTCATCGCAGAAAAACGCACCCATTGCCAAGTTTTCTTCCACAGTCAGACGTGAAAATACGCGACGGCCTTCCGGCACAATGGCCATGCCCATGCGCATAATCTGCGCGGTGGTTTTGCCACGCAGATGCTGACCTTCGTAAATAATGTCGCCGCTGGCCGCTTGTGGGTCACCGCAGAGCGTCATCATTAGCGTGGTTTTACCGGCGCCGTTGGCACCAATTAGGGTGACGATTTCGCCGCGATTGACTTGAATGGAGACATCATGCAGCGCCTGAATCTTGCCGTAATAGGTGTTGATATTGTTCATGACTAACATGGTTTAATCTTCCCCTAAATAGGCTTTAATCACCGCTGGATTATTGCGCACTTGCTCAGGTGTGCCCGAGGCCAAAGGCGTACCTTGGTTGATCACTACGATATGGTCAGAAATATCCATGACCAGTTTCATATCATGCTCAATCAAGAGCACGCTGATGCCATGGTTATCGCGCAAGTCTTTAATCAGTTGCTTGAGTTCATCCGTTTCACTGGGGTTCAGGCCAGCAGCTGGCTCATCCAGCATCAGTAAAGAAGGACGGGTGACCATGCAGCGGGCGATTTCTAAGCGGCGTTGCTGGCCGTAGGCGAGGGTGCCAGCTTCACGATTGGCATCTTCGACTAAGCGTACTTTTTGCAACCAGGAGAGTGCATTATCCAGCGCTTCTTGTTCCGCTTTTCGGTAGCTGGGCGTTTTAAATAAACCGGCTAACAAGCTGTTGTTGAGATGCTGATGCTGGGCAACTAATAAGTTTTCCAGCACAGTCATTTCTTTAAATAAGCGTACATGCTGGAAGGTGCGAATCATGCCTTTACGAGCAATTTTATGACCGGGTAGGCCTTGAATCTCCTCGCCGGCAAAGATAATTTTGCCGTCAGTCGGCTGATAAAACCCGGTTAAGCAGTTAAACACTGTGGTTTTTCCCGCACCGTTAGGGCCGATCATGGAGACCACTTGGCCTTCTTTGATGGTCAGCTTAACGCCATTTACCGCCAGTAAACCACCAAAGCGCATCATCAGGCCTGAGACTTCTAAAATGTTTTTGCTCATTGTGCTAACTCCACATGGGGACGCTTCATGGGCAATAAGCCTTGTGGACGCCAAATCATCATCAGCACCATCATCAAACCAAACAGCAGCATGCGGTATTCATTAAACTCACGGGCCATTTCTGGCAGCACAGTCATCACAATGGCAGCAAGGATCACGCCGATTTGTGAACCCATACCACCTAAGACTACGATGGCTAAAATAATCGCCGATTCAATAAAGGTGAAGGATTCTGGGCTGATAAAGCCTTGACGAGCCGCAAAGAAGCTGCCGGCAAAACCTGCAAAGGTCGCACCAATGGTAAAGGCACTGAGCTTGATATTGGTTGGGTTCATACCCAATGCCCGGCAAGCGATTTCATCTTCACGCATGGCTTCCCAAGCACGACCAATCGGCATGCGGATTAAGCGATTTATCACAAAGACAGTAATCAGCACTAACACCAGCGCCAGCAAGTAGAGAAACATCACGCGGTGGTTGGAGTTAAAGGCAATGCCGAAATACTCATGGAAGGTTTGCGAGCCTTCCCCAGCACGCTTGCTGAACTCTAAGTTAAATAACGTGGGCTTAGGAATACTACCTATGCCACGCGGACCGCCCGTCCACTCGGTGAGGTTATTGAGTAAAATACGAATGATTTCACCAAAACCCAAGGTCACAATGGCTAAATAGTCACCGCGCAAGCGCAGCACTGGGAAGCCCAGAATAAAGCCAAAGAAGGCGGCCATGATGCCGGCCGCTAGCAAACCGGTCCAAAAGCCCACGCCAAAGTACTGCGCGAGCATGGCATAGGTGTAAGCACCGACAGCGTAGAAACCGACATAACCCAGGTCCAATAAGCCGGCTAAGCCGACAACGATATTGAGGCCTAAACCGAGCATCACGTAAATCAGCACCAGAGTAGCTAAGTCAATTTGGCTGCGTGAACCTATGAATGGGAAAATCAAAGCTGCTGCAATCAAAAAGCACCAGAGCAGGCGTTGCACAAACTGGCGCTGACTCAACTCGCGCAAACCCGGTGAGAGGGCAGGTTTAGGAATCAAACCTAATATGCGCTCAATGGGGTCGCGAAATAAGTTGTAGAGAAAGATTAGCGCACTAGCAGCAAAGATTTTCCACAGCACATCAGGTTCAGCACCAACTAAAGTCAACTCGGTGCCAACTTGGGTTAAGCGTACACCCAGTAAAATGCCGCTGAGAATCAACACCACAATGGCAGAGAAAATGGCCGATTTAATATATAAGCGCATCACACTTTCTCCACTTCTGGACGACCCAATATACCGGTGGGACGAAATAACAGAATCAGAATCAATAAGGCGAAGGCCACCGCATCTTTATATTGGCTACTGAAATAACCTGACGTCATCGCTTCAGTCACGCCCAGTACCAGACCACCCAATACTGCACCCGGAATACTACCAATACCGCCCAAAACTGCTGCAGTAAAAGCTTTTAGGCCGGCCATAAAGCCGATATAGGGATTGACCACACCGTAATACAAGCTCAATAACACACCGGCTACTGCAGCCAGCATGGCACCAATCACAAAGGTGATACCAATAATGGCGTTGCTGTTGATACCCAGCAGGCCGGTCATTTTTATATCTTCAGCA
This sequence comes from Gammaproteobacteria bacterium, assembly GCA_012513235.1. Classification (GTDB taxonomy): domain Bacteria; phylum Pseudomonadota; class Gammaproteobacteria; order Pseudomonadales; family Pseudomonadaceae; genus Denitrificimonas. The sequence continues at coordinate 5,622 of JAAZCO010000332.1, read as the reverse complement.
CAAGCGCGGCAGGCGCGACCCGTGCGTGAGCGTGAAATAAAGATACTTAGGGCAATCATCGCAACAAAAGTTGTCACAAAAATAATAATTTGCATATACGACAAGCTGGCATGGAAGCTGGTTTCATCACCGAGCGTGACGCCGCCTGTGACTAAACTGGGCATGGCGACATCGCGTGCGCCTTGAGCAATGCGCACAAAGTTCTGCAGCAAAATCGACATACCAATGGCAGAAATCAAGGGGATTAAGCGGTTGCTGCCACGCAAAGGGCGATAGGCGACACGTTCAATGCTGTAACCATAGGCACTGGTAACAATAATACTGAGGGCAAAGGCCCCGAAAATCATTAAAGGTAAGCTTTCTAAACCCAGCATAGCTAAGCCAGTTAAGGCGATAAACGTCATATAACTGCCGATCATATACACCTCGCCATGGGCGAAGTTGATCATGCCAATAATGCCGTAAACCATGGTGTAACCAATGGCGATTAACGCGTAGGTACTGCCCACAGTTAGGCCGTTCAGCAGTTGCTGAAGAAAATAAAAAAAGGCTTCGTTCATAAGGGTATCCGGCTTATATAACACTTCGCCGCCCCAGGGGCAGACGGCGAAGTGTGCGACAGTTAAATTACTCAGTCAGAGCTGTTTTGCTACCGTCTGCGTGCCACTCGTAGACAACAAAGCTGAAGTTTTTCAGATCACCTTTATCGTCAAACTCAAGCACACCGGTTGGCGTATCAAAGCTGTTACTGCGCAGCGTTTGCGCAACCACTTCAGGATCTTGTGACTTGCTGATAGTCATTGCATCAGCCATCACTTGGACTGCAGCGTAGGCTGGGAAGACAAAAGCGCCACGTGGGTCTTGCTTCTTGGCTTTAAAGGCTTCAACTAAGTGAGCGTTCTTCGGGTCTTCATCAAAGGCTTTTGGTAATGTCACTAACATACCTTCTGATGCATCACCGGCAATCGCAGAGATATCACTGTTACCGACACCTTCTGGACCCATAAAGCGTGCAGTCAGCTTGTTTTCAGCCGATTGACGCAACAGCATGCCCATTTCTGGGTGGTAGCCACCAAAGTAGACAAAATCAACGTTCTCTTTTTTCAGCTTGGCAATCAGGGCTGAGAAGTCTTTATCACCGGCCGTTACACCTTCAAATAAAGCCACTGGAATCTTGGCATTATCTAAAGCGGCCTTCACTGCGGTAGCAATACCTTCACCATACTGCTGTTTGTCATGCAAAATCGCTGCGCGCTTAGGTTTAAGTTTCTCAACCACATAATTGCCTGCGGTTGGACCCTGCATGGTGTCGAGACCAATGGTGCGGAAAATCAGCTCATGGCCTTTTTCAGTTAACTCAGGCGCTGTAGAGGCAGCAGTGATCATTAAGATCCCTTCTTCTTCATAAATATCCGCAGCAGGTTGAGTTGAGCCTGAACACAGGTGGCCGACTACAAACTGAATACCGTCATTCACAATTTTGTTGGCGACAGCAACCGCTTGCTTCGGGTCGCAAGCATCATCATAGGTGGTGGCTTCAAGCATGCTACCATTGACGCCACCGGCTTTATTGATTTGCTCAATAGCCATCAGTGCGCCCATCGATTGCATATCGCCATATTGGGCAACAGGGCCAGTTACAGGGCCGGCAAGGGCAATTTTAATGGGCGCAGCGGCCATTGAATAGCTCGCAGCACCGGCTAAAGCGACAGCCGCGACCAGTTTGCTGATACGTTGAGTTGTTTTGCTCATAACATTGGCACCCTTGAGTTGTATTTTTATCGTTGTGCGACTGCGTTAGTATTAGGCAGTTGCATGCAGCATAAGTCAGTGTAGAGAACTTCTTGGTGAAGTGGAACTGTATCCTTTAAGTCTTTAGGTCGAGTGTTTAGCGTTCAGCGCAGCCAGTCTGTGCTGACTGTACAGTCAGGAGTTGGGTGATGTACGAGCAGAAGAATCAGCCGCTGTTAACTCTCAAGCAGTTTTCTTGGCGATTAGTGAACCATGGCTTGATTGCATTTATTGTTATTAGCGTCTCGGTGCTGATAGGGATGCTGGGTTTTATGTTTTTTGAAGCGATGTTCTGGCATGATGCTTTTTTATATGCAGCACTGCTATTATCTGGGCATGGCTCTTTATCCGTTCCCAGCAGTGTGGCAGGTAAGCTCTTTGTCGGCTTTTACGGTATGTATGCTGGATTGGTCTTTGTGACGGTGCTGGGGATTGTATTTTCCCCTGTGGCGCATCGGGTTATGCATAAACTGAATCTTAGTACTAATGCTAATACAGATACTGATACTTAGACATCAGGCTGACACAGCAGCGCTAACTATAGGGATAACGCTGCTGTGACTTGAGTGAGGTGATTAAACTGTGCGTGAGAATTCGCCACGCTGTTTGGCGCCTAAGTAAGCATCAAAGGCCATCGCTACGCTGCGCATCATGAGGTTACCTTGATCTAAGAGCACAATAGCTTGATCGTTGATGGTGACTAAACCATCCTCAACGTGTTCCTGTAGTTGAGCTAAGGCATCAGCAAAGTATTCATTAAAATTAATATCATGCTGTTGCTCAATCGCTGCAATATCAATACGGTTGTGGCACATCAAAGTACTGATAACGTCACGGCGTAAACGGTCATCCGCATTGAGTTGGTAGCCACGCTGTAAAGGTAATTGGCCTTTATTTAGATAAGCATAATATTGCGATAGCTCTTTGACGTTTTGACTGTAGGTGTCGCCCACCTTGCCAATTGAAGACACACCCATGCCAATCAGGTCACAGTCGGCGTGGGTTGAGTAGCCTTGGAAATTACGTTGCAGGGTGTCATTGGCTCGCGCTTGCGCCAGCTCATCTTCCGGCATAGCAAAGTGATCCATACCAATATAGACATAACCCGCCTGGCATAACTTACGGATGGTGAGTTCGAGCAACTCGAGCTTGCGTTCCGGTGGCGGCATATCTTCAGGTTTAATTAAGCGTTGCGCACGGACCATTTTGGGTAAGTGAGCATAGCTGTATGCAGCAATACGATCGGGGCGCAGAGCAATGATTTTATCCAGCGTGGTATTAAAGCTCTCCACCGTTTGCAAGGGTAGGCCATAAATCAAGTCCACACTAATGGAACGGAACTTTGCTGCGCGTGCAGCGGTCATTAACGACTGCACTTGCTCATCACTTTGCACGCGATTGACTGCTGCTTGCACTTTAGGATCGAAATCTTGAATGCCAAAGCTGATGCGGTTAAAGCCTAAGTCATGCAATTGCTGAATGTGTTCTGCAGTGATGGTGCGTGGATCCACTTCAAGGGAAAACTGGCGCTGTTCGCTTTCGTCCAGATTAAAGGCTGCGCGCAGGCTGCTCATTAAGTCCTTTAGTTGTGCTTGAGTGAGATAGGTTGGCGTACCGCCGCCCAAGTGCAGTTGTGTCACTTGGCGTGTGTGATCAAATAAGCTGGCCTGTAAACGAATCTCTTGTTTTAAATATTCAAGATATTCCACTGCACGACTGGTTTTTTGCGTAATGATTTTATTGCAGGCGCAGTAGTAGCACAGGCTTTCACAGAACGGGATATGGATATAGATCGATAAAGGTTTAGCTGTGCTTTCTTGATTGCTCTGCGTAGCTGCTTGACGGTAGTGATCGCCAGCAAAAGCTGTATGGAATTGTGGCGCAGTGGGGTAAGACGTATAGCGTGGGCCGGGGCGGTCATATTTCTCGACCAGTGCTCGGTTAAAGCTTGGCATGTGTTGCATTGGCCAGACCTCTATTTTAAGCGAATTAGAAGAACAGCTTTGCTGATCAATATTGAATAACTGTAGACTACAGTAAGCGTACTTGCTTGCGGAAAAAGACCGGCAAGATGTTGATTTAGCGCAATTTTTACTTTTAATATGCTGCGAAATGGCTGAATAGATAGGTTATGAATAGTACATTTTTGATATGGGGCACCATGCTTTTGAGTTTTTTGCTGACGGGATGCCAAAGCCTACCCAATTTAGAAGGGCGATCGTTGTCTAGTGCTTACTCAAAAGAGCAAGTGGCTGATACCTACTTTGCACAAGCGTTAGCGCCCATCGAAAAGCTGCATGGCGAAGGGCAAAGTGGCATTTTTCCGCTGATTGAAGCCGATGAAGCTTTTGCTGCACGCATGATGCTGGCCAAATATGCGCAGCGCAGTCTTGATGTGCAGTATTACATTTGGCGTGGTGATATGACCGGCACTATGATGTTTGAGTCCTTGCATGAAGCGGCTGATCGTGGTGTGCGTGTGCGCTTATTGCTCGATGACAACAACACGAATGGTACTGATCCGGTTTTGCAGGCCTTGCACAGTCATGAAAATATTGAAGTGCGCCTGTTTAACCCCTTCATGGTGCGCAATTTACGTTGGCCGGGCTACATCACAGATTTTTCGCGCCTCAATCGCCGTATGCACAATAAATCTTTTACTGCAGATAATACATTGACGATTATTGGTGGGCGCAATGTGGGGGATGAGTACTTTGGTGCCACGGATGATGTGTTATTTGCTGACTTAGATATTTTGAGTGCTGGCGCTGCCGTACAAGACGTGTCAGATGATTTTGATAAGTACTGGCACAGCGCGTCCTCCTACCCAGTGGATCGAGTGGTACGCAGACAGCACAATTATTCGTTAGAAAATTTGCGTAAAGATGCATTAGCCATTGCTGCCAGCCCTGCTGCTCAGGAATATGTTGAGTCTTTACGTGAGTCGCCTTTTATTACCCAATTAGAGCAGCGCAATATTGATTTTGAGTGGTTGCAAGTGCGCATGGTCAGCGATGATCCGCGCAAAGGATTGGGTAACGCAAAGAAAGAATCGCTGTTAATTCAGCAGTTTCAAGACATTATTGGTGACCCCACCGTCGATGTTGAGTTGATATCACCCTATTTTGTGCCAACGCAAGCTGGTGTTGAAGCCTTTGCTTGGTTGGTGCGTCAAGGCGTGGAAGTGAAGGTGCTGACCAACTCGCTCTCAGCCACTGACGTATCTGCTGTGCATGCCGGTTACGCCAAGCGCCGTAAAGCTTTACTTAAATCTGGGGTGGTTTTATATGAAATGCAACGCCACCCCACGCAAGTAAAAAAAATGAAACTTAAAAAGCGCTTCTTAGGCAGTTCAGGTTCAAGTTTGCATGCCAAGACCTTTGCGGTTGACCGTAAACACGTGTTTGTCGGCTCGTTTAACTTTGACCCGCGCTCGGCTAATTACAATACAGAGTTGGGCTTCGTGATTGAAAGTCCACGCTTAGCCCAGCGCATTAATCAGGCTTTTTATGATGAAATTCCCGCGCATGCTTACCGTGTCAAACTGACAGCAAATGATCGTTTGTATTGGACTGAGCAGCGCGATATGGGTGTAGAAACCTACACCTCTGAACCCAACAGCAGTGTCTGGCGTCGAGTGGTCGTGCACCTGTTTTCATGGCTGCCAATCGAAGGATTGTTGTAATACTGTAAATTCTCTGCCGGATTGAATGGATATTTCTGTTCGAGACCTCTAGAATGCTGCCCTTGATTCTAGGGTCGGTATGTCTGGCCACGTCTATTCAACGAGGAATAACCATGCAAGTTTCCGTAGAAAGCACTTCCGCCCTT
>JAAZCO010000331.1 GCA_012513235.1 Gammaproteobacteria bacterium | reverse complement strand
TCAGCACGCATGCGCGCTTCACCAGCGGGAGTGATTAGGGGAGTGCCCTGTGCGCGGGGTGGACGATAACGACTCAATTGATCCTCCTAAACTGTAAGACTGAATTATGGGTTAGTTGCCACGCAAAATCTGCAGCGGACTGCTATTGAGTACCTGACGTGTGCCGAGCATACCGACAGTGGTAATCAGTGCAGCGCCTAATAGTGGCAAGCTGATTAACCACAGGTGTGGTTGCCAAGCCAAGTCAAAGACTAAACGATACAGAATATAGCTGCTGATCTCACAGCCCAGCCACGCCAGTACACCGCTGCATACACCGATTAAGGCAAACTCATTGCGTTGTGATTGCACCAACAGTTTACGCGAAGCACCCAATGCGCGGATTAAAGCGCCTTGTTGAATGCGCTCGGTCAAAGTGCTATGTAAACCTGCAATTAAAACACTGACGCCCGCAGCTAAAACAAACAAGAGAATCAGCTCAATGGCTAAAGTGACCTGGGCTAAAATATCGCGCAACTGACGCAGTACCGCATCCACTTGCAAAATACTCACGCTGGGGAATGTTTTGGATAGGTCAATACGCTGCTGTTCGGCCTGAGCGGGTAAGTAAAAGCTGGTCATATAGGTATGCGCTACCTTGCTCATCTGTTGTGGATCAAAGATCACAAAGAAGTTGGGCTGCATACTGTTCCAATCCACGCTGCGCAGGCTGCTGATATGCGCCACGTAATCCGAGCCACCAATATGAAAGGTCAATTGCTCACCGACTGTCACGCCCAGTTTTTTGGCCAGATCGCTTTCTAGCGAGACATTATAGTTACTGTTGCTGGGTGGATTAGTGGGCCACCAGTGGCCAGCAGTCACTTGGTTATCTTTAGGTAAAGTGTCAGTCCAAGTGAGGTTGAGGTCACGCTTTAAGGTGCGCATCACGTTGGCTTTAGGGTCAATCTGCTCTGTGGCAGGCCGGTTGTTAATCTGCGTTAAGCGCCCGAGAATCACTGGGTAAAGTGGCGCTGCATTTGTGCTGATCTGTTCCAGTGCAGCGCTAAAAGCAGGTTGCTGTGCGGGTAGAATATTAATGGCAAAGTGATTGGGCGCTTGGTCTGGGAGTTGGGCTTGCCAGTTATCCAGCAGTTCGCTGCGCAGCAACACAATTAAAGCCATCGATAATAGAATTAAGGCAAAAGCCATAATCTGGCCAACGCTATTGAGCGGGTAGCGCAGTAAGTGCCCCAGACTTAAACGCCAGGCTAAGCTGCGCTTGGCCAACCAAAAACGGATGCTTTTCAGGGCGACAAATAATGCCGTGCCCAGTATGGTAGCAGCAAGGCCGCCACCCACTAGTAAGGCACTGGTCAAGCGCATATCCAGATTGAGTTGCCACATTAAAACGCCCAGTGCAATAAACACCATGCCATACAACAGCCAAGTGGCTGGTGCGGCTGGGATTAAGTCACGGCGCAGCACGCGCAGTGGAGCGATACGCCCTAAAGCGATTAAGGGTGGCAGGGCAAAGCCCGCTAACATCACGACGCTGGTGGTGATCCCGGCAATAAAAGGCTTCCAGCTGCCTGCAGGCACGTCATCAGGGAGTAAGTCGGCTAACAGTTCAAACAACACAAACTGTGTCAGCCAGCCAATCAGACTGCCCAGTAGGCTGGCAAGTAAGGCCAACTGCAGTAATTGCATACAGAAAATCCATACCGTATGCCGACGTGACAAGCCAAAGCAGCGCATTAATGCCGCTTGATCAAAGCGTTGGCGAGCAAAACGGTTGGCTGATAACGCCACGGCAACACCAGCCAATAAAATGGCGGCTAAACTGGCAAGGTTTAAATAGCTGGCGGCACGCTCAAGGGCGCTGCTGACTTGTTGATTGCCATCGCTGAGATCTTCAATGCGCTGGTGGGGTAATAAAGTGTCTTGTAATGTGTCACGCAAAATTGCTAATGCCGGTGCATCACCGCTCCACAGTTGGCGATAACTGACACGGCTACCAGGTTGCAGTACATCGGTGGCGGGTAAATCGGCGATATGAATCATCGCGCGTGGTGTAAAGCTGAGTAGGTTGCCCGCGCGGTCAGGTTCATAGGTCAGGATACGTGCGACATTAAAGGTGGCTGAGCCAATCTCAAGGCTGTCGCCGATTTGCAACTCTAAGCGCGTGAGCATTTCCAGATCCAGCCATACTTCGCCCGATTGCGGACGACCGCCGCTGATTTCTACGCTCTGTAATTGTTCACGGCTGCGCAAGGCACCGCGCAATGGATACATATCATCCACGGCTTTGACGCTGGCCAATTCCAAATCATCTTCTGTGGCGAGCATGCTGGCAAATTGTACGGTTTGTGAGCTTTTTAAAGCATCGCTGTGTACTGCGGCAATTTGTGTCGGGCTCGGTACTTCACTGCTGGACAGAACTAAGTCTGCAGCCAAAAACTCACCGGCGCTCAGCTGCATAGCGCCTTGAAGACGTTCAGCGAAGTGACCAATGGTGCTGCTACTGGCCACGGCAATCATCAAGGCAAAAAATAAAATGCGCAGTTCTGAAGTGTGACGCTCACGTAACAGTTGCTGACTGGCGAGTTTAAATAGACCTAAGAGTGTCAGTCGCATAACTGTGCCACTTGACGTCCAGCTTCAAGACGTAAATGTTGCTTGCAACGCGTCGCAAGTTTTTCATCGTGGGTGACTAGGATCAGCGTTGTACCCAGCTCTTTATTCATTTCAAATAATAAATCACTGATGCTGGCACCGGTTTGGCTGTCGAGGTTGCCGGTAGGTTCATCAGCAAAGAGTACGTCTGGCTGCGTAGCAAAGGCTCGCGCTAAGGCCACACGCTGTTGTTCACCACCGGAGAGCAGGTTGACAGGGTGGCGTAAGCGTTGCTCAAGACCCACGCGAATCAAAAGTTCTGTAGCGCGTTGTTGTGGGTTGGCATGGCCAGCAAGCTCTAGAGGTAGCATCACATTTTCTAAGGCATTTAAACTGTCGAGTAAAAGAAAAGCCTGAAAAACAAAGCCAACATGTTGCGCACGTACCGCTGCGCGCTGATCTTCATCTAAGGTGTTTAAATGATGATTTGCGAGTATGACTTCGCCGCTGCTGGGTAAGTCCAGTCCAGCTAGTAAGCCTAATAAAGTCGATTTACCTGAGCCGGAACGGCCTATAATAGCCAGTGAGTCGCCTTGCTGTAGTTCAAAGCAGACATCATCAAGGATCGTCAGTTGGCCTTCTGTTGAAGGTACCTTTTTGCTAAGGTTCTGGGCGCGAACAATACTGTTAATCATGAGGGTTCCAATGCGTCAATGGATAGCAACGATAGGTTTAATAGTGCTGTGCGTAACGGCTCAGGTACAAGCTGCAACTGTGTTGGTGGTGGGGGATAGTATCAGTGCTGCCTTTGGACTGGAAACACAACAGGGCTGGGTGGCTTTGTTGCAGCAACGTTTGCAAGAGCAAAAGCCTGACGTGCAGGTGGTGAACGCTTCAATCAGTGGTGATACCACCGCCGGTGGTTTAGCACGTTTTCCTGATTTGTTGGCGCAACACAAGCCTGAGTACGTGATTATAGAGTTAGGTGGTAATGACGGCTTGCGTGGGCTGTCACTCAAGCATATGGCAGTTAATCTCACCACTATGGTGCAAAAAGCTCAGCACAGTGATGCGCAGGTGTTGCTGCTGGGTATGCGTTTGCCGGGTAATTATGGTCGACGTTATACCGAAGGCTTTTATAATGTGTATCAGAATATTGCTCAGCAAGAGCAGGTGGCGTTGGTGGATTTTTTCTTGGAAGGGGTGGGCGGTGTTGATGGTATGATGCAGGCCGATGGTGTGCATCCAACGCAAGCAGCGCAAGCACAACTTTTAGAGAATGCTTGGCAAGGACTTGAGCCGATATTGCCTTAGTTTCATTTTGGGGCATAAGCTTGTGCTGAATAATATTTTTGCTGTGCACTGTTATAGTGGGCGACTTTCGGCTAATGTAGCGCGCGATTTTAGAGGCTCTATATGGCGCGTTTAATGTGGTCTTTACATGCATATCAGATTATTTTGCCGGATGAGCAACTGGATCTGTTCGCCTGTCAAAAAGAATACGTGCATGCCGTCAGTCGTCAGTTAGAGTTGGGGAGTCAGGCCGACCGTACCTTGTGTGGTAGCCTGCTGCCAGCGCAACCACATTGGCATACTTTAGAGCGTAAGCTGTTGCGAGCTAAACAATTCTGCCCGCAGTGTCGCGAAGTGATTCAGGCGCAGCGCAAGTACGCTAAACCAGGCTGGCGCTTCGCATAAGCCTTGCGCTTACTCGTGCTATACCGCTGTTATTCAAATTTGTCCCTTAGGGTTATTGTGATGTTATTAAACATGCTAACGCTGAAGTCTTTGCGTATGTGCAGTCTAAGTGTGCTGTTTTTTGCACCCCTTGCGACTGCTATTGAATTGCCATTGCCACCGGCCGGTGATGATGTAGTCGGTGCGATTGAAGTGATTCAGGCGCGTTATGAAGACACCTTTGCTGATTTGGGGAAAACTCACGACTTGGGTTATTTGGAAATGGTTGCCGCCAACCCAGGTGTTGATGCGTGGCTGCCAGGTGAAGGCACTGAGATTGTTTTGCCCAAGCGTTATATTTTGCCTCCGGGTCCGCGCGAAGGAGTAGTGATTAATCTGGCTGAGTATCGCCTGTATTATTACCCTAAAGATAAAGCGGTGGTGTACACCTATCCTCTGGGTATTGGGCGTGAAGGCTGGGATTCGCCGATCAGCAATACTTCGATTACGGTGAAAACACCTAATCCAGGCTGGACGCCACCGCAGTCTATTTTGCGTGAGCATGCTGAAGCAGGTGATCCATTGCCGGCCTATGTGCCGCCTGGTCCGGATAATCCGCTGGGGCCTTATAAGTTGACACTGGGTTTGCCGGGATACTTGATTCATGGCTCTAATAAGAAATTTGGTATTGGCATGCGTGTCAGTCATGGCTGCTTTCGTATGCTCAATCATAACGTTTTAGAGTTGGCTGAGTTGGTTCCTGTGGGTGCTAAGGTGCGCATTATTAACGAGCCGTATAAGTTTGGTTTTGCTCAAGGGCAGTTGTACCTGGAAGCGCATGAGCCATTGAGTGATGAGGGTGAAACCTCGATTGTTGATAAGCATGCTGCAGTGGTGAATGAAATGCTCAAGCGCGATGATTTACAAGGCTTACAGCTTGATTGGGAGCAGGTGCGTGATGTTGTGGCTGCAGGCGAAGGTGTGCCGCAAGTGATTACTGAGCAGGCAGCAATAGTACAAAGTGATGTGCGTTTGATCCCGTAATTGAGCCTGAATGCCTTTAAATGGGCGAAAGTGTTTGACAAAAAATAATATGGCCGTAAAATACGCGGCCATTGCAGGCACATAGCTCAGTTGGTTAGAGCACCACCTTGACATGGTGGGGGTCGTTGGTTCGAATCCAATTGTGCCTACCAAATTTAACAGAAGGTCGCCTCGTGCGGCCTTTTGTGTTTTTAGCAGTTATTTTAGCTGTAATCTTCCAGTGAATCCGGTTGTTAGAGGCGGGTTAAACTTTCTGCCGTTGTATGGCAGGTAAGCCTCAATATTAATCGCTCTTACTGGCTCATCCCAACCCATGTGACCTGTTGTAGGGGTCACCACTAGGCAGAGGAGGCGCCATGCCCGTAATTACTCTTCCTGACGGCAGTCAGCGTACATTTGATCATCCAGTTTCTATTTTAGACGTTGCCCAATCCATCGGTGCAGGCCTTGCAAAAGCAACGGTTGCTGGTCGTGTGAATGGTCGTTTACTAGATGCCACAGATTTAATCACCGACGACGCAACGCTGTCGATTATTACCCCCAAAGACCCCGAAGGCGTTGAGATTATCCGCCACTCGTGCGCGCACTTGGTCGGTCATGCGGTGAAGCAGTTGTTTCCAGAAGCGAAAATGGTTATCGGTCCGGTGATTGATGAAGGCTTCTATTACGACGTAGCGATTGCGCGTCCGTTTACGCCTGATGATATGCAAGCGATTGAAAAGCGCATGAATGAGCTGATCAATCAAGATTACGATGTGATTAAAAAGCTGACACCACGTGCTGAAGTGATCGAGATTTTCACTGAGCGTGGTG
>JAAZCO010000330.1 GCA_012513235.1 Gammaproteobacteria bacterium | reverse complement strand
TTTGTCTACTTTCTCGGCGGCAGTTTAGACCAGCTGTTTTATGCGCCCGCGCTACCCTCACCAACCTTTGGTACACCAGGATTATTGTGGGCATCACTCACCTTAGCCTTGCTGACTTTACCTGTGGTGATTGTGGCCACTGAAGAAGGTTTGTCACGCATCCCACGTTCGGTGCGCGAAGGCTCGCTGGCCTTGGGGGCCACTAAATACGAAACCCTGATGCGCGTGGTAATCCCCATGGCCAGTCCCGCAATGATGACCGGTGTGATTCTCGCTGTAGCGCGTGCCGCCGGTGAAGTCGCACCGCTGATGTTAGTGGGCGTGGTCAAGCTGGCACCCAATTTACCTTTGGATATGAACGCACCGTTCCTGCACTTGGAGCGCAAATTTATGCACTTGGGTTTTCATATTTACGATGTCGGTTTTCAAAGCCCGAACGTCGAAGCCGCGCGTCCGCTGGTGTATGCCACTGCGTTAATGTTGGTGGTGGTGATCGCCGTGCTGAATCTGACCGCTATTGGTATTCGTAACCGTCTGCGCGAAAAATTCCGCGCGTTGGATATGTAATTGATTGTTTATTTTATAAAAAGGCAGCCCGTATGAACTCAACCACTAATGCCACTCACGCGATGAAATTCAGTGCGCTGGGTCGCCAGTCACAGCAATTGATTTTAGCCAACGAAACACCCTGTATTGAGGTTAAAGATATGCACCTCTACTACGGTGACAGCCAAGCGCTGAATGGCATCAGCATGCAGATCCCCAAAAAGCGTGTGACCGCCTTTATTGGCCCATCGGGTTGCGGTAAGTCCACCTTACTGCGCTCTTTTAATCGCATGAATGATTTAGTGGATGGCGTACGTATTGAAGGTCAAGTGACCATTGATGGCCATGATATTTACGCTAAAGGCGTGGATGTTGCCGACTTGCGCCGTCGCGTCGGCATGGTGTTTCAAAAGCCCAATCCATTTCCCAAAACCATTTATGAAAACGTTGCCTACGGTTTACGTATTCAAGGGATTAACAACAAACGTTTATTGGATGAAACCGTGGAATGGGCATTACGCTCAGCGGCGATTTGGGATGAAACCAAAGACCGTTTGCATGAGTCGGCTTTGGGCATGTCCGGCGGCCAACAGCAGCGTCTAGTGATTGCGCGCACCATCGCGGTCAAGCCAGAAGTGTTGTTATTGGATGAACCCGCCTCAGCGCTGGATCCGATCTCCACCTTAAAAATCGAAGAATTGCTCAACGATTTAAAGGATCGTTTCACCATTGTGATCGTGACCCACAATATGCAACAAGCTGCGCGCGTGTCCGACTACACGGCCTTTATGTATTTGGGCCAACTGCTGGAGTTTGATAACACCGATACGCTGTTTACCAATCCAGCCAATAAACAAACCGAAGACTATATTACCGGACGTTATGGTTAAGCATCGTTGAGCAGCTCTGGTAGGAGCAGGCCACGCCCGCGACCACCTGTTGCAATAATACAGGCAAGCTTGGCTACAAGACGCCATCGCGGGCATGGCCCGCTCTTACATAAGCAATGCGTACCATTACTCATTCATAGGTGAACCCATTTTATGAAAATCAATCCCGACAGCCACAGCACCCATATTTCGCAAAAGTTTAATCAAGAATTGGAAGAAATTCGCAGCCAACTCCTAGAAATGGGCGGCATGGTCGAGCAGCAAGTTAAAGATGCAGTGCAATCCTTACTTGATGGCGATACCGATTTGGCTGCGCAAGTACGTGCCAAAGATCAGCAGGTCAATCAACTGCAGTTGGATATCGACGAATACTGCACGCAGATTCTAGCCCGTCGTCAGCCGGCGGCCTCAGATTTACGCTTGGTGCTGGCAGTGATTCGTGCCACGGCAGACTTGGAGCGCATTGGCGATGAAGCCAGTAAAGTTGCCCGCGCCACGTTAAGTTTGGCCGAAGACGGCGCTTCGCCACGCGGTTATATTGAGGTGCGCCATTTAGGCAATCAAGTCCGCCATATGGTGCAAGAAGCCTTGAATGCCTTTGCTCGCTTTGACAGCCAACAAGCCTTAGCCGTCTTGCGTGAAGATGACACTGTGGACTTAGAGTACCGCTCAGCGACACGCGCACTGATCACTTTTATGATGGAAGACCCACGCTCGATCTCGCAAGTGATGAGCATTATGTCGGTGCTGCGTTCACTCGAACGTGTCGGTGATCACGCCAGCAACTTAGCTGAATATGTAATTTATCTGGTTGAAGGGCAGGATGTGCGCTATGCCGATATCGAGCAGATTGAAGCAGCGATCGCGCAGCGTGGTCGCTCTATCCAACGTCCTGATTAATTGGCAAAGGGTGACGCGGTGTGGCTGTAGAGTCTGCTCTCTAGGCTTGCACCGCATGACCCAGTAAGGTTTGGCTCAACGGAAAACAGCAAGTAAAGCAACTGCCCTGCTCGGCCACACTGCTGATATCTAAGCGCCCTTGGTGGCGCAACAACACATGTTTGACAATCGCTAAGCCTAAACCGGTACCGCCGGTTTGGCTGGAGCGACTGCTGTCCACCCGATAAAAGCGC
>JAAZCO010000329.1 GCA_012513235.1 Gammaproteobacteria bacterium | reverse complement strand
TAAATTCTCTGCCGGATTGAATGGATATTTCTGTTCGAGACCTCTAGAATGCTGCCCTTGATTCTAGGGTCGGTATGTCTGGCCACGTCTATTCAACGAGGAATAACCATGCAAGTTTCCGTAGAAAGCACTTCCGCCCTTGAGCGCAAATTAAACATTAGCGTTCCAGCTGAGCGTATTGAAAGTGAAGTCACCAAACGCCTTCAGCAAACTGCTAAGCGCGCTAAAGTATCGGGCTTCCGTCCGGGTAAAGTGCCAATGAACATCATTCGTCAGCGTTACGAAGCTGATGCACGTCAAGACGTGTTAGGTGATGTGATCCAAGCAACTTTTTATGAAGCAGTAGTTGCTGAGAAATTAAATCCAGTTGGCCAGCCGTCGATTGAGCCAAAGTTGTTCGAAAAAGACAAAGGTCTTGAGTACGTTGCAACTTTTGAAGTATTTCCAGAGTTTGAAGTACAGGGTTTAGAAGGTATTGAAGTTGAGCGTCAGTTTGCAGAAGTTGCGAGCACTGATGTTGACAACATGCTGGATATTTTACGTAAGCAGAACACTTCTTTTGTTGAAGTTGATCGTGCTGCGGCAAATGACGACCAAGTCACCATTAACTTTGTTGGTAGCATTGACGGCGAAGCGTTCGCTGGCGGTACTGCAGACAACGTACCTTTGGTGTTGGGTTCGGGTCGTATGATTCCTGGCTTTGAAGAAGCGTTGGTCGGCTGTAAAGCTGGCGACACTAAAGCGATTACGCCAACCTTCCCAGAAGATTACCAAAACCTTGATTTAGCCGGTAAGACTGCTGAATTCACTGTGATTGTAAACAAGGTTGAAGCACCAGAATTGCCTGAGCTGAACGAAGATTTCTTCGCTATGTTTGGTAACACTGAAGGCGGCTTAGACGGTTTCCGTGCTGAAGTACAAAAGAACATGGAGCGTGAGCTCAATCAAGCCATCAAGGGTAAAGTTAAAACCCAAGTGATGGATGGTTTGTTAGCAGCCAACGAAATCGAAGTGCCAAGCGCGTTGATTTCTAGCGAAGTTGACCGTCTGCGCGTACAAGCAGTTCAGCAGTTTGGTGGCAACATCAAGCCAGATCAGTTGCCAGCTGAGTTGTTCACTGAGCAAGCTAAGCGTCGTGTGGCTTTAGGTTTGATCGTTGCACAAATGGTTAAGCAGTTTGAAATCAAAGCTGATGACGCACAAGTACGTAGTACCATTGAAGAAATGGCTGCTGCTTACCAAGAGCCGCAGCAAGTGATTGAGTGGTACTACAAGAACGAACAGCAGCTTGAAGATGTTCGTGCGGTTGTGCTTGAAGAACAAGTTGTAGATACTGTTTTAGGTAAAGCGAAAGTCACCGACAGCACTGTAAGTTACGAAGAAGCAGTGAAGCCGGCAGCAGCGCCTGAAGTGGCAGAAGAAGCCGCTGCTGAGTGATTTCACTCGGTTGACAGCTAAATATTAGCAGGCTTTAGTGCCTGTTGATTCACAAGCCAGCCATAGTGCTGGCTTGTGTGTCTTTATGACAATGACCAATAATCTAGGAGCTACGACAGATATGTCAGACACTATGTTTATGCAAAACCCGCACGATATCCAAGCTGCTGGCGGCTTAGTGCCGATGGTAGTGGAGCAGTCATCTCGCGGTGAGCGCGCCTATGATATTTATTCGCGCCTGTTAAAGGAGCGTATTATTTTCTTGGTCGGCCCTGTCGAAGACTATATGGCGAACCTTGTGGTTGCGCAGTTATTGTTTTTAGAAGCAGAAAACCCCGATAAAGATATTCATTTGTATATCAATTCTCCGGGCGGTTCAGTCACTGCAGGTATGTCGATTTACGACACCATGCAGTTTATTAAGCCCGATGTGTCTACCACTTGTATTGGCCAGGCGGCCAGCATGGGTGCTTTATTGTTAGCCGGTGGTGCTGCAGGCAAGCGTTTCTGCCTACCGCATTCACGTATGATGATTCACCAGCCTTTAGGCGGATTCCAAGGCCAGGCTTCAGATTTTGAAATTCATGCGCGCGAAATTTTAACCATTCGTGATCGCTTGAATCATATTTTGGCAGATCACACCGGCCAGCCGCTGGATGTGATTGCAAAAGATACCGACCGCGATAACTTTATGAGCGGTGACGAAGCAGTTAAATACGGCTTGATTGACCATGTGGCAAAAAAGCGTGAAATGCCGGTCTAATTAATATTCAGTAGTGCTGTATGTGTTTTATGTGGGTCTGTGGGTTGAAAAAGTCTACGTAAGGCTCCATCTTCTATCCATAGCCTACCAAACTGGAACGAACGAATGACTGATAAGAGTAGTGGCGAGGACAAAGGCAAGCTGTTGTATTGTTCTTTCTGTGGCAAAAGCCAACACGAAGTACGTAAGCTGATTGCTGGGCCCTCAGTGTTTATTTGTGATGAATGCGTCGATTTATGTAATGAAATTATCCGTGAGGAAGTTGCAGAGCTTGAATCCGATAGCGCGAGCCATAAATTGCCTTCTCCCAAGGAAATCAGCGGCATTCTTGACCAGTATGTGATTGGCCAAGAACGTGCGAAAAAAGTGCTTGCCGTAGCGGTATACAACCACTACAAGCGCTTAAATAATCGTGAGAAGAAAGACGAAATTGAACTCGGTAAGAGTAATATTTTGCTGATCGGTCCGACCGGTTCAGGTAAAACATTACTGGCTGAAACCTTGGCTCGTCTGCTGAATGTACCTTTCACTATTGCTGATGCAACCACCCTGACCGAAGCCGGTTATGTGGGTGAAGATGTGGAAAATATCATTCAGAAGTTGCTGCAAAAATGCGACTACGATGTTGAAAAAGCTGAAATGGGTATCGTCTATATTGATGAGATCGATAAAATTACCCGTAAGTCTGATAACCCATCCATCACGCGCGACGTGTCAGGTGAGGGCGTTCAGCAAGCTTTATTGAAGCTGATTGAAGGCACAGTGGCTTCAATCCCTCCACAAGGTGGGCGTAAGCACCCGCAGCAAGAGTTCTTGCAGGTGGACACCAAAAACATTCTGTTTATTTGTGGTGGTGCATTCTCGGGCTTAGAAAAAGTCATCCAAAACCGCTCGGTTAAAGGTGGAATTGGTTTTGCTGCAGAAGTACGCAGCAAAGAGCAAGAAAAGAAAATCGGTGAAGCATTACGTGATGTTGAACCAGATGATTTAGTGAAGTTCGGCTTGATTCCTGAGTTTGTCGGTCGCTTACCTGTGATTGCCACACTGGAAGAATTGGACGAGGCAGCACTGGTACAGATTCTGACCGAACCAAAGAATGCGCTGACTAAGCAGTACGGCAAGTTGTTTGATATGGAAGGGGTTGAGCTGGAGTTTCGTCCAGACGCGTTACAAGCTGTTGCTAAACGTGCGTTACTGCGTAAAACCGGTGCGCGCGGCTTGCGTTCGATTCTTGAAGGTATTTTACTCGATACCATGTACGACATCCCATCTGAAACTGATGTGGAAAAAGTAGTGATCGATGAAAGTGTGATTGAAGGTACATCCAAGCCGTTACTGATTTATGCAACAAAGCAAGCACCGGTCAAAGCCGCTAAAGCAGCGCCTGAAGCGTAATTTAACCTGTGTTGCAACAGAAGGGCCTACGGGCCCTTTTGTATTTTATGCTGACCACCTTGTAATTGTTATCAAGCGTCCCCATCTTTAATCACAGGCTTAGCCAATTTTTTACGGCCTGCGTGCCGCATGTGAGAGAGAATAATGAAGACAATCATCGAATTGCCGTTATTACCATTGCGAGATGTTGTTGTGTATCCGCATATGGTTATTCCCCTGTTTGTAGGGCGTGAGAAATCTATTGCGGCACTTGAGGCTGCAATGCAAGGTGACAAGAAAATCCTATTGGTCGCTCAGCACAGTCCAGCTGATGATGATCCAGAGCTCAATGCGCTGCATTCAGTGGGTACAGTAGCCACTATTTTGCAGTTGCTTAAGTTGCCAGACGGTACTGTTAAAGTACTGGCCGAAGGTGAGCAGCGTGCGCACATTATTAAACAAGTCTCAGCGTATGATGCTGAATATTTAAGTGCTGAGATCAAGTTGCACCAGCTTGAAGATATCAGCAGCACTGAAAATGAAGTGCTGTGTCATAGCTTGTTTGAGCAATTTGAGAGCTTTGTCCAACAAAGTAAGAAAGTCCCTGCTGAAGTTTTAGCCACTCTAGGTGAAATTGAAGATGTGGGCCGTTTGGTCGACTCGATCGCTGCGCAAATGACGCTGAAGCTGGAGCAGAAACAGTCTGTACTGGCGAGCTGGCCGATTGCTGAGCGCGTTGAGTTGCTGCAAGGTCTTTTAGATACTGAGCTTGAATTGCTTACTGTTGAAAAGCGTATTCGTGGCCGTGTTAAAAAACAAATGGAACGCAGCCAGCGCGATTACTATTTGAATGAGCAAATGAAAGCCATTCAAAAAGAGCTCGGTGAAGACGAAGATGGCAATAACGAAATTGATGCGCTGAAAAAACGTATTGATGATGCCGGTATGCCAGAAGAAGCGTTGAGCAAAGCGCATGCCGAGCTGAAAAAGCTACAGCACATGTCGCCGATGTCAGCCGAAGCCAGTGTGGTACGTACCTATTTAGATTGGTTGCTGAACACGCCGTGGAAAAGTAAAAGCAAGGTGCGTTCAGATTTAGCCCGTGCTGAAGAAGTTCTGGATGCGGATCACTTTGGTCTAGAAGAGATTAAAGAGCGCATTCTTGAGTACCTCGCGGTGCAAAAGCGCGTTAAAAAGCTTAAAGGTCCGATTCTGTGTTTGGTCGGTCCTCCTGGTGTAGGTAAAACCTCATTGGCGGAGTCGATTGCGCGCTCTGTGAATCGTAAATACATCCGCATGGCGCTGGGTGGTGTGCGTGACGAAGCGGAAATCCGTGGACACCGTCGCACTTACATTGGGGCAATGCCCGGTCGTATTATTCAGCGTTTAAGTAAAGTTGGCGTGCGCAATCCATTATTCTTGCTCGATGAAATCGATAAGATGGGTACCGATATGCGTGGCGACCCAGCTTCAGCTTTGCTGGAAGTGTTGGATCCTGAG
>JAAZCO010000328.1 GCA_012513235.1 Gammaproteobacteria bacterium | reverse complement strand
CAGTCCACAACAGAACTCACGCAACGCGCCAAGCGCATCACGCTTAGCGCTGATCATTGCGGCTTGGGCGATGTTTGTTATTTTTCTTGTATTACCCCTGACCATCGTCCTGATTGAAGCCTTGAAAATGGGTGTCGGTCATTTCTTTGACTCAATGCTCGAGCCCGATGCGATTTCCGCGCTGAAGCTGACCTTGCTGGCAGTGGGTATTTCGGTGCCCTTAAACTTAATCTTTGGTGTCGCGGCGGCTTGGTGTGTAAGTAAGCATGACTTTTACGGTAAAAGTGTACTTATTACCTTAATTGACCTGCCGTTCTCAGTCTCACCTATTATTGCCGGCCTTGTGTATGTGCTGCTGTTTGGTGCGCAGGGTTTCTTTGGTGAGTGGCTGATTGAGCATGATATTCAAATCATCTTTGCGGTACCGGGCATTGTCTTAGCCACGCTCTTTGTCACTGTGCCCTTTGTCGCCCGCGAGCTGATTCCATTGATGCAGCAACAAGGCACTCAGGAAGAAGAAGCAGCACGCTTACTCGGCGCCAGCGGCTGGCAGATGTTTTGGCATGTGACTGTACCCAATATCAAATGGGGCCTGATGTACGGCGTGGTGCTCTGTACTGCACGCGCCATGGGTGAGTTTGGTGCAGTATCGGTGGTGTCTGGGCATATCCGCGGCTTTACCAACACCCTGCCACTGCATGTCGAGATTTTGTATAACGAATACAACCACGTTGCGGCCTTTAGTGTGGCCAGCCTGCTGTTAATTTTGGCGTTGTTTATGCTCTTGCTCAAGCAATGGAGCGAATCACGAATCAACCGTCAACTCAATAATGGAGACGAATAATCATGAGTATTGAAGTACGCCAAGTCCATAAGCAGTTCGGCAATTTTACTGCACTGAATAATATTAATTTAGATATCGAAGCCGGTGAACTGGTTGCGCTACTGGGTCCATCCGGCTGTGGTAAAACCACATTACTACGTATTATTGCTGGCCTAGAAACAGCGGACACCGGCACTGTTTTATTTAATGGTGATGATGTTTCACGTCGCGATGTACGCAAACGTAACGTGGGCTTTGTCTTCCAACACTATGCGCTGTTTCGCCATATGACGGTGTTTGATAACGTCGCTTTTGGTCTGCGTATGAAGCCGCGCCGCGAGCGTCCGAGCGAAGCGGTGATTGCCGAAAAAGTGCAAGAACTGCTGCGTATGGTGCAGCTTGATTGGTTGTCGGATCGCTACCCTGAGCAACTGTCAGGCGGTCAGCGCCAGCGTATTGCTCTGGCTCGTGCTTTGGCAGTAGAGCCGCAAATTTTACTGCTGGATGAGCCCTTTGGTGCGTTGGATGCCAAAGTGCGTAAAGAACTGCGCCGCTGGCTGGCTGATCTGCATGAAGATATCAATCTGACTTCAGTGTTTGTCACCCACGACCAAGAAGAAGCCATGGAAGTGGCAGATCGCATCGTAGTCATGAACAAAGGCGTGATTGAGCAAATTGGCACACCGGCTGAGGTCTATGAGAATCCAGCCAGCGAGTTTGTTTATCACTTCTTAGGCGACTCGAATCGCTTAAAAGTAGCTGATCAGGATATTCAGTTCCGTCCGCATGAAGTGCTGTTATCGCAGATTGCTCAAGCGGATCACCAAGCTGGTGTGGTGCGTGATATTCGCCCCTTGGGTGCGATTACTCGCGTCACCTTAAAAGTTGCCGGTCAGGATGAGGCGATTGAAGCTGAAGTGCCGCGTGATGATATCAACCTGCAAGGCTTAACCCGCGGTGCGACTTTGTTCTTTAAGCCGAAAGCTTCGTAATTTAACGGCATGATAGCGACTGACAGGATAGGTGTTTTACCCACCCCTCTTGTCAGTTGATCCTTTGGACAAGACCGGCGCGGGCGGTCACTTTAATGCAGTGCAATACTGCAGTAGGATTAAAAAGCACCTGCTGCTGCATATACATAAGCAACCTCTATTACGCCCTTAAAGCTACTGAGTCGGGGGCAACTCTAGAATAGACAGCAGCGCTGGATCATCAGCATGTTGTAACAATATCCGCCGCACGCGCTCCTGCCAAAGGCGCGCAAATTCAGCCTGTTGTTCTGGTGTTTCTCGCTGTTGAATAACCGCCTGCATGCGTTCGCGCTGGGAGGCATCGGCAGGTATTCCGTGAGCATCAACATGAACCAAAACTGCGCTACCAGTATCCAAGCGCTCGAAGCGTATTCCAGCGTTATGCTCAACATGCTCTGGCGCGAAAGTCAGTAATCCATTACGCGCGAAACGCTGCCCGATGCCTTTAAAGCCACCCTGCGCTGCTGCGCCCGTAATCAGAGTCAGCACCTGTGCAACCACACCTGTAGTGCCTTCTATTTCAGCGCTAGGCATATGCACACGGATAGCACCGCGCTCCGGCAGCGTATCTGGGTACAACGCTTTTAATGCAGCTCGCGCAGTGAGGAACGCCCCCGCCACCGTTGGGCAGGAATGCCCAGCCAAGCGCACCGCATCCACATAGCGATAATCAATAATGCCATCTGTTGCACTACCAAGCAGTTGTGCTAATGGATCACGTACTCGAATCACCGACGCTTGATCAAAGAAATCAGGAAATGTCATTAGTTTCTCCTTAAAAAATAACAGGCCGTTTAAAAGGTCAAATGATACCGATGCACCAAATACTTCTTAAAGTCCTTCACCACCGATAAAGCATCACGCAACAACTGCCGCTCCAGCGCAGTCAGCAGTTTAATATTGACTTGATTCGGAATCTTATCCAGCTCGGTTGGATCATCGCTGTAACGTGCTATTTGTTGTTGTAAACGCACTTGCACAAAATAACTCAAGGCTTCTGCTAAGTTATCACCCAGCTCTTTATGCATCAGCCCACGCTCTACTAATATTTCTAAGCGGCGAAAAGTG
>JAAZCO010000327.1 GCA_012513235.1 Gammaproteobacteria bacterium | reverse complement strand
TTTTTTGACTGGATTGTCGGTGGCGATACCTTTGCGCAGAAAAAGCCTGATCCGACCGGCTTGCTCTGGGTGATGCAGCAAGCTGGAGTTGCACCAGAGCAGTGCGTGTTTGTTGGTGATTCACGCAATGATGTACAAGCGGCACGTGCTGCGCAGGTAGCTTGCGTTGCAGTCACTTACGGTTATAACTACGGCGAGCCAATCAGTGCAGATAACCCTGCTTTAATTGTGGATGACTTGCGCGAGCTGTTTTTGTAAACCTATAGCAATTGCTGCACTGAAAAATCAAATCAGCGTAAAATAATGCCCCCACAGGTCCTCTGAGTTGTATCATGGAACTCTCCAAATGAGCCATGTACCAACTTAGAGGTCAGTCGCCAGTGAGCAATGCAGTCCAGGATCCATCATCCATCTCCGCTATCAAACTTACCGAATACAGCCACGGTGCTGGTTGTGGTTGCAAAATTTCTCCTCAGGTCCTCGACCGCATTCTGGCCTCCAGCCTGACCTTGCCCACTGATGCTAATTTGCTGGTGGGTAACAGCAGTAAAGACGATGCAGCGGCCTACGATATTGGCAATGGTCAAGTGATTCTCAGCACCACCGACTTTTTTATGCCGATTGCTGATGATCCGTTTGATTTTGGCCGCATTGCTGCCACCAATGCCATCAGTGATATTTATGCTATGGGTGGTAAGCCAATTATGGCGATTGCAATTTTGGGTTGGCCGGTGAATATCCTGCCGCCGGAAGTGGCGCAGCGGGTGATTGATGGCGGTCGTCAGGCCTGTGCCGATGCGGGCATTATGCTGGCGGGTGGTCACAGTATCGATTCGCCTGAGCCGATTTTTGGTTTGGCGGTGACCGGTATCGTCAGTAAAGAGCAACTCAAACAAAACAATACTGCCACTGCAGGTTGCAAGCTCTATCTGACTAAACCTTTAGGTGTGGGTATTTTAACCACCGCGCAAAAGCAGAAAAAGTTATTGCCTGAGCATGAGTTTTTAGCCCGTGATGTGATGTGTCAGATGAATAAAATCGGTGCAGAGGTTGCGCATTTAGCAGGTGTTGAAGCCATTACCGATGTGACTGGCTTTGGCTTGATGGGTCATTTGCTCGAAGTCTGTGAAGGCAGCGGTGTCAATGCCGTGCTTTATGAGCAGCAGATTCCTGTATTAGCGCCAGTGCGTGACTATATTGCACAGGGTTGTCTGCCGGGCGGGACCACACGTAACTTTGAATCCTACGGCGAAAAGCTTGCGCCGCTGACTGATGAGCAGCGCGCATTATTCTGTGATCCACAAACCAGCGGTGGCTTATTGATTGCCGTGCAACCTGAACATGCCGCAGCCTTAGAGCAGGTGTTACAGGCTGGCGGTGTGCATGCACGGCCGGTCGGTGAGTTGATTGCAGCACGTGAGGATTACCGCATTGAGGTGCGAGCATGAGTCGTGCCGATGCCACAGACTTTACCCAACTGTTTTTAACCGATACACCCTTGATGGATACCCGCGCTCCGGTCGAGTTTGAGAAAGGCGCTTTCCCGCATACGCTGAATTTGCCTTTGATGACGGATGACGAGCGTGAGCAAGTGGGCACCTGTTATAAGCAACAAGGGCAAGAGGCCGCTATCGAGCTTGGTCATCAGTTGGTGCAGGGCGATGTTAAACAGCAGCGTTTAGAGCAATGGCTGGCCTTTGCTCGCGAGCATCCGAACGGCTATTTGTATTGTTTTCGTGGTGGCTTGCGCAGTCAGATCGTCCAGCAATGGATGCGCGAAGCCGGCTGTGACTACCCGCGTATTACCGGTGGCTACAAGGCTTTGCGTCGTTTTTTAATTGATAGCCAAGAGCAGATTATTCATGACAGTCAGTTTTGTATTGTCGCTGGGCATACCGGCTGCGCCAAAACTGATTTGCTCAACACTCTGGACAACAGCATTGATCTGGAAGAGATTGCCAATCACCGTGGTAGCTCTTTTGGCAAGCGTCCGGCAGGCCAGCCCACCCCGATTGATTTTGAAAATCGCTTAGCCATTGCTTTTTTACGCCAACATCATGCGCGTCCCAATCAGCGTATTTTGCTGGAAGATGAAAGCAAGCTGATTGGTCGTTGCGCTTTGCCGCTGCAATTGCGTGAGCGCATGGCAACTGCACCCATTGTGCGGGTCACAGCCAGTTTAGAGCAGCGTGTTGAGCACAGTTTTCGTAATTATATTTTGTATAAATTACAAGAATGGCAACAGGCTGTTGGTGTGGAGGCCGGTTTTGCAGCTTTTAGTGCTGATTTAACTGACTCGTTACTGCGCACCAAAAAACGCTTAGGCGGTGCCTTGTATCAGGAGATTGATGCGGTGCTGCAGCAAGCTTTACTTGAACATCAGCAAGGTGATGACAGTTTGCACAGAGCTTGGATTGAGATGATGCTCAGCCAGTATTACGATCCGATGTATGAGTATCAGTTGGCCAACTTTCACGGCACACCTGAATTTATCGGTGATGCCAATCAGGTGCGTGAGTATTTAATTGCCAGTGCCGAAGTGAAGTCTGCGTCAGCCCCGAGCCAAGTTTAAGATAGGGCAGGTCTGTGATGCAGGCCTGAGTTCAAGTTGTGTTAAATCTGCTGCTCGATTGAGTCCAGCTTGAATGCCTATCTGCAGTTGTAGTGGGATTAATGAGCCGATGAAATAGTCGAAACTGGCATCTACTGGTTGCGCGTTATGATGGCCTGCGCTAGTGTTAGGAAATATTTTCACTCCATCCCAAGGGATCCGCTCGTGGTTGTTAATCACAAACTATTGATAGGCACGTTACCCGCGGCATCCGGCCGTTGGCGTTGGC
>JAAZCO010000326.1 GCA_012513235.1 Gammaproteobacteria bacterium | reverse complement strand
AGCTCTGAAAAACGCTCGCGTACTGTGCATTTCAGCTGACTTACCCTTTGCCCAAGCACGTTTTTGTGGTGCGGAAGGTTTAGAGCGCGTACTGATGTTGTCCACCATGCGTGATCCTGATTTTTTTCAAGACTACGGTGTTGATATCGCTGAGGGTCCGTTAGCGGGTCTAGGTGCGCGTGCTGTTATCGTTTTAGATGAAAACGATAAAGTGTTGTACAGCGAACTTGTATCTGAGATTGGTGATGAGCCAAACTACGACAACGCTCTAGCTGCTTTAAACTAAGCTAAGTTGAGTCAAGCGCAGTTATATTTAGAATGAGTATGGCTGCGCTTTATAGCTACAAAATCATTATTATATTATATGTTTCTTGCAATGCATAAGGTTAAGGCGGTATAAAACAGGTGAAGTTTATGGACGATCTTTTGTAACTGCACTTGTGAGGTGCGATGTATGCTCCGCCTGTATCGCACATGCTATATTTTAATAGCTATGTTAGTAAGTTTTTCCTGTGTTGCATCTGCCCAAGTCCGACCTGCGGACAATAGCACTATAAAACTGCGTCACCCAGTAGAGCTCAGTGCTGATGATTTAGCATTTGTGCGCTCTCTACCTGTTTTGCATGTCAGTGCCTATCGGCATCTCCCTCCTATGTCATTTTATGATCAGCTTTCAGACAAATATGAAGGCATCAGTATTGATATTTTTGCCTTTATTGCTGAGCAAATTGGCTTGCGCTATCAGTACTATAATGATGGCGGTGGTTATGTTGATAAAAAAATTGAAGAGTTCAGTCTCGGTAAGTTTGATGTTTTGCTACCGGCCAGCTATGTGTCGAGTCGTGATGGTTTGTTTACTGATACCTACTACAAAGGGTTTTATTCAGTTATTTCACGTAAATCAGATCAGCTGCAGGTGCAGGATGTTAAGCAGCTGAAGCAGTATCGTGCTGGGATGATTAATAAAGCAGCTGTGGTGTCCTATGCTCAAGAGTTTGTGGGTGAAATGCAGTTGTTTGAGTTTGAGGATGGTGTGCTTTACGAAGCATTGCGTAACAACCAAATTGATATCGCTATTTTTAATACCGGAGTGTTTCGCCAAGATCGTTATCGTTTTGAGTTGTTTGATCTTGAGGATGTTTACAGGCTGCATGAATACCCGCGCAGTTATGGTTTTCTATTTAAAGAAAACGAGCAAAATGAACGCCTTGTTAGCATTTTTAATCGCTATATCAATGCCATTGATAATGTGCAATCTGTGCGTAAACATGAAGACGCTGAGCAGCGCTTAGTGGAAAAATATATTCAGACAAAAAATGAGCGGCAGCTGTTATGGGGTGCCATTATTATTGGTGCTCTTATGTTTGCTATTCTTTTTATTGCTTTTCGTTCGCGTCAGCGCATGTTGGCACGCCTGGCTGAGAGCCATATACAGATTAGCCAGCAGCATGATGCTCTACAAGAAGCCAATATGCAGTTGGAATGCCTAAGCCGCACAGATGTGTTAACTGGTATGGCGAACCGTCGGCATTTTGATGAGCGCCTAGCTTTAGAGTATGCCGGCTATAAGCGTACAGGGCATGCGTTGACTGTCATGCTGATTGATATCGACTTTTTTAAACATATCAATGATGACTACGGGCATGGTGTAGGTGATACCTATCTGAAAAAAGTGGCCATTGTCTTGGATTCTATAATGGTGCGCTCAACAGATTTAAGTGCTCGCTATGGTGGTGAGGAATTCATCTGTGTCTTGCCTAATACCAGTGTGTTGGGGGCAATGGTGGTGGCAGACAAGATTCGCGAAGCAGTATCTGCGCTACACATGGAGTACCCCGTGCTACTTCCTCGTCATGTGACTGTGAGTATTGGAGTTGCAACTTTATTGGGAGCGAAATGTGACGCGCAGCAACTGATTGCTTACGCCGATGCCGAGCTTTATAAAGCAAAAAACAGTGGTCGTAATCGTGTCAGTGGTATTTTATTAGATCCTAGCGTTGACTCCATTGAGCCTGTTGCTGGAAATGCTGCAGCTCTGTGATGTGCAGTTGATTGCATTGTTTGATGGGGCGATATTGGTTTGTAGATGACCTTTGCTACTGTATTTTTCAGAGCGAGTCATTATGTACGCTCAATGTGCTGGTCTAGGTAAATTGAGCGTAAAGTGCCTGCTAAACCCCCTCAAGGCTGTTATCTTTCACATTCCCAAGGACTGTGAATATTTGATATGCCTGATTCTTCTGTAACCCCAGTTAAAAAATCCTCAAAAAAACTCATGCTGATTCTGTTGCTGCTGTGTATAGCGGGTGCGGGTTGGTATTGGCAGCACAGCCAAAGCGCAAATGACACAGGTCAGTCAGGCCCGCGGCGTGGTGGCAGCTTTGCCGGTGCGGTGCCGGTGAATGCCGAGCAAGTGCGCCTGGAGCGTTTTGCGGTGCAACTCAAGGCCTTGGGAACGGTGACGCCTTGGAATGCAGTGAAGGTCACCAGTCAGGTCAGTGGTGAGTTAGATACAGTGCTGTTTAGCGAAGGGCAGTTAGTCGAGAAGGGTGCTCTGCTGGCGCAAATCGACCCGCGCAGTTATCAAGCAGCCTTATTGCAGGCGGAGGGTGCGCTGCAAGAAACCCGTGCCCAGCTCGCCAGCGCGCAGCTTGACCTCAAGCGTTATCAAGGCCTGTATAAAGAAGACTCCATCGCGCGGCAAACCTTAGAGCAGCAACAAGCCACAGTGGCGCAGTTGCAAGGCTCACTCAAGGTGCGTGAAGCCCAACGTGATAATGCTCGTTTAGATGTCGAACGTACGCGGATTATTGCGCCCATTACTGGGCGCTTAGGCTTGCGTGCAGTGGATGCGGGTAACTATATTTCTGCGGCCAACACCGAGCTAGTCAGCATCACTCAAGACAATCCTATTGCTGTGCATTTCACCATTCCTGAGCATGAGCTGCAGGCGGTGTTGCAGGCCTATCAATTGGGCGAGCCACTGATTGTGCAGGCGTGGAATCGGGATGAGTCGCAGTTGTTGGCGGCAGGGGTACTGGACAGCATTGATAATCAGGTGGATGTCACCACCGGTAGTGTGCGTTTGAAGGCGCGTTTTGATAATCCGGCGCAAGTTTTATTCCCTAACCAGTTTGTGAATGTGCGTTTGCAAGTGACTGTGCATGAGCAGGCGTTGTTGGTGCCAGCCGATGCGATTCAGTTTGGTGCCAATGGGCGTTTTGTGTGGCAGATTCAAGACGACGATACCGTGGTGGTGCAGCCGATTGAGATTATCACCAGCGATGGCACCTTGAGCATGTTGCGCTCGGGTTTAGCTGCGGGTGATTGGGTGGTGGTGGAGGGCGTGGACCGTTTGCGCACTGGCAGTAAAGTCTCGCGTGTGGCGCCAGCCGCTGCAGAATCTGCAGTTGATGCTGATGCTGATGCTGATGCTCAAGCCCAGCCTGCTGCAACTCCCACGAAGACGCAGGCTAGTGACCAGGGTCAGCCAGCAGCACAACAACCTGAGCAGAAGCCCGCCGCATGAACGTCTCACGCATTTTTATCCAGCGTCCGGTCGCCACCACGCTGTTAATGCTGGCGATTTTCTTGGCGGGCGCTTTGGCCTACCGCTTATTGCCGGTCGCAGCCTTGCCGCAAGTGGATTACCCCACCATTCGTGTGCTGACGCTGTATCCGGGTGCCAGCCCGCAGGTGATGAACAGTTCGGTGACTGCACCGCTGGAGCGTCAGTTTGGGCAGATGCCGGGCTTGGCGCAGATGTCCTCCACCAGCTCCGGCGGCGCTTCGGTGATTAGTTTGCGCTTTAGTCTGGACCTCAAGCTGGATGTGGCTGAGCAAGAAGTGCAGGCGGCGATTAATGCGGCGACCAATTTACTGCCGCGCGATTTGCCGGCACCGCCGGTGTATAACAAGGTCAATCCAGCTGACAGTCCGGTGATTACCTTGGCGATTACCTCCAAGAGTGTGCCGCTGCCGCAAGTGAATGATTTAGTGGATACCCGTATGGCGCAAAAGATTGCGCAGATCAGCGGCGTGGGTTTGGTCAGTGTCGGTGGTGGTCAGCGCCCCGCGGTACGTATTCGAGCCAATCCACAAGCATTGGCGGCAGCCGGCTTAACCTTGGCTGAAGTACGCAGCGTGATTACCCGCGCCAACGTCAATCAGCCCAAGGGCAGCATTGATGGTCCGTCGCGTATCACCCAGCTTGATGCCAATGACCAACTGCGCAGTGCTGAAGATTATGCGCAATTAATAGTCGCGCACAATGAGGGCCGAGTGCTCAAGCTGGCCGATGTAGCAGAGATTATCGAAGGCGCAGAGAACAACCGTCTCGCTGCTTGGGCCGATCTCAATCAAGCGGTATTACTGAACATCCAGCGTCAGCCTGGGGCTAACGTGATTGAAGTGGTGGAGCGTGTTGAAGCGTTGTTGCCGAGTATTATTGCCAGCTTACCGGCCAGTCTTGAGGTGAATATTCTCACCGACCGTACGCAAACTATTCGTGCCGCAGTCAGTGATGTGCAGTTTGAATTGATGCTCGCTGTTGCCTTAGTGGTTTTGGTGACCTTTCTATTCTTAAAACGCCTGACGGCCACGCTGATTCCGTCCATCGTGGTGCCTTTGTCCTTAATCGGCACCTTTGCGGTGATGTATGTACTGGGCTTTTCGCTGAACAACTTAACCTTGATGGCGCTGACCATTGCCACGGGTTTTGTGGTGGATGATGCCATCGTCATGCTGGAAAATATCGCCCGACATATTGAGCTGGGTGAAACACCGATGAATGCGGCGCTCAAGGGTGCAAAGCAAATCAGCTTTACCTTGGTTTCGCTGACCTTTTCTTTAATTGCCGTGCTGATTCCGTTGCTGTTTATGGCGGATGTGGTGGGCCGATTGTTTCGTGAATTTGCCATTACCCTGGCGGTGGCGATTTTAATCTCGCTGGTTATTTCCCTGACCCTGACGCCGATGATGTGTGCACGTTTACTGCGCCCTAATACTGAAGACGAGAAGAAAGAGGATTGGCTCAGCCGTACCATCGACCATTATGGCAATGGCTTGCGTTGGGTGCTGAGGCATCAGGTGTTGACGCTGTGGTTTGCCGTGGGGACCTTTGTATTAACCGCTTTGCTGTGGATGTGGGTACCCAAAGGCTTTTTTCCAGAGCAAGATACCGGTGTGATTCAAG
Organism: Gammaproteobacteria bacterium; assembly: GCA_012513235.1. GTDB lineage: Bacteria > Pseudomonadota > Gammaproteobacteria > Pseudomonadales > Pseudomonadaceae > Denitrificimonas. The sequence goes on along the minus strand of JAAZCO010000326.1, from coordinate 322 downwards.
GTATTTCCGAAGCACCACAAAGTATTTCCTTCACTGCAATGAGTGAGCGCCAGCAGCGTTTAAGTGCGGTGTTGTTGCAAGATGCAGCGGTGCAAAGCGTGTCGTCACAAATTGGTGTGGATGGTGATAACCCGACGCTCAATACTGGGCGCATGCTGATTAACCTCAAACCCTTTGGCCTGCGTGATGTGTCAGCTGCGCAAGTGATTGAGCGCTTGCGTCCTGAACTGGCGCAGGTGCTGGGCATTGAGTTGTATATGCAACCGGTGCAGGATTTAAGCATTGAAGACCGCGTCAGCCGTACCCAGTTTCAGTTCAGTCT
>JAAZCO010000325.1 GCA_012513235.1 Gammaproteobacteria bacterium | reverse complement strand
CGGCTCTGTGCATTATTGCGGACGATGACGCATCAAAGTACGCAGCGCAAAGCGGTTGGGATGGCTGTGTTGCACTATATCGAGCGGCAGCGGGAAGGGCTCATGGCAAATCCATGCGCTGAGTAGTTCTGCCGCCAGCGGCGCACTGATTAAACCGCGTGAGCCATGGGCGGTATTCACATATAAACCTTGCTGCCAAGGGCAGGGATGCTGCAAGGGTAAGCGCGCATCTTTTCTTAAATCGGCATAGGTCTGCATAAAGGCATCGTGTTGCGCGACCGGCCCGACTAAGGGCAAGTAGTCGATGCTGGTGCAACGAAATGCGGCATGGCCTTGTAGTGTGCTGACATCTAATGCGTCTGTGGCGCAGTGCTCTTTTAGCGAGGGTGATATCTCATGCAGTAAGTCTAAATTACTGTAGTGCTCGGCTAAGCTCGCTGCTTGACTGTCAGCGGCAAAGTTAAAGCTAGCACCAATGGTGTGCGTGCCTTGGCGGGCAGGTGAAATATAACCGTCAGCACAGACCACAGAGTTGATCTTTTCACTGGCAGGCGTCGCCGGCAGTTGTGTAGTTTGCCCGCGTACTGGGTTGAGCGGTAAATGCGCCGACTGGGTGAATTGCGCGACATTTGCCGCATTACACAAGACCACCACGGGCGCTGCAGCAATCAAGTTGTTGGCCGAATGCACTTGCCATTCTTGTTGTGCATCTTGGCTTAAAGTTAACGCCTGTTCAGTGGTTTTGAGGCTAATCAGCGGATGTTGGCTGAGGATGTGGCACAACGCAGGCGGATTAACCCAGCCGGCTTCTGGATAAAATAAGCCGCTGTACTCCAGCTTAACGCCAGCGATGGCACTGGCTTGTTCAGCACTGACCGCCTGCAGTAATTCTTTGGGAAAGTGCTCGGCGAGCGTAGCAAAGCGCTTGTGCTCTTTCTCGTTAAAAGCCAATTGTAAAATGCCGCACATATCCCAGTTTTTTACGCTGGCTGCCGTGGTTGCTTGCGCCGATAAAGATTCAAGTAAGCGCCGTGTATAACCAAAGCCCGAGAGGATAAAGCGCGATAATGCGGTGTGGTGCGCCGACAGTTTGAGATACAAAATACCTTGCGCATGGCCGGAGGCTTCTTGGGCAATCTTGCTGTGTTGCTCAATCATCGTCACGCGCCAACCGCGGGCTGCCAAGCTTGCGGCGCTGGCGCAACCGGCCAGTCCTGCACCAATCACAATGGCATGGCGTTGTTCGGCAGCCAGTGCGTGGGGTTTGGGGCGCGCAAACCATGGGTTGCTCTGCGTGCTGCTTGTCTCTGTTGACTGAAAGTGCCCGGCGAGCATTTCACGCTTGTGACCAAAGCCCGGAACGCGCTGCATGGCAAAACCCGCAGCGATTAAACCGCGCCGTACAAAGCCGGCACTGGTAAAGGTGGCGAGGGTGGTGTCGCTTTTAGCCGGGCGCGCCAGTTGGGCAAAGACCTGCTCATTCCACATCTCTGGGTTTTTTGATGGGGCAAAACCATCCAGAAACCATGCATCAATCTCGCCATCGACCTGTTGCAGCATCTCTAACGCATCGCCAATCAATAAGGTCAGAGAGATGCGGCCGCTATCTAATTGAATGTGTTGGAAACCCTCGTGAATCGCTCGGTATTGTTGCACTAGTTGTTCGCGTAATTCGCTGAGCTCTGGCCATAGTTCGAGAGCTTGGCGGAGGTCGCTGTGCTGTAAGGGGTATTTTTCCACACTGATAAAATGTAAGCGGGCGTTGGCGTGTGCGTGTTGGTTAAAACATTGCCAAGCACTGAGGAAATTGAGGCCAGTACCAAAGCCGGTTTCGCCAATGACGAAGGTTTGCCCGTCGGTCAGATTGGCGAAGCGTGCGGGGAGTTGGTTGTGCTTAAGAAATACGTGTTGCGATTCGGCGAGGCCTGAAGCTTTAGAAAAATACACATCATCAAATTGACTCGATAGCGGTTGGCCTTGCTCGTCCCAGTGGAGTTGTGCGTGATGGGTGTCGGTCAT
>JAAZCO010000324.1 GCA_012513235.1 Gammaproteobacteria bacterium | reverse complement strand
GCGACTAGTAATTGTCCTTTCGTATTTACACCTTTCATCAGCTCATCTTTCACGTATATGAGGTCTTCGCTTTTTGCTGAGCGAATACTCCAGCAAGTACTGTCGCAGCTTTCATAAATCACTTTCGCCCAAACAAGCTCTGGCGTTGTTTTTTTAATTAAAGGGCCCATTACACCACCTCAAGCATGTGAAAAGTTTTGCAAAAAAATAAATTAATTACTTTATAAAAACGCATTAATTTAGTGTTCATTTATAGCCTCCAGATGTTTAGTCTGTTGGCTTAACAGCAACTGTTCAAAAGCAGATCCATCACGACGAGTAAGATTGGGTACAAAGCGAGAGTAAACCTTAAAGAGCATCTCAGTGTTGGAGTGGCCCATTTGCTGTGCAATCCATTCTGGTGCCTCGCCAGCAGCTAGCCAAAGTGTGGCCGCTGTGTGTCTAGATTGGTATGGCCGACGCTTGGCTAGCTTTAACTTAGCCAGTAGTGGATACCAGACCCTTTTCGTGATGTTGTTGTGGTCAACAGTGCCACCCTTAAGGTTGCAAAAAACGAACTGTGATAAATGAGCTGTTGCTTTATATTGCTCTTGGAGTGCTTCAAATACAGGCCCGCTCATTATTATTGCCCGCTGCGAAGAATCTGTTTTTGTGTAGTCCTCTTCACCGGCAACGATGGTTTCTCGAATTAATATTTGCTTACGTTCAAAATCAACATACTTCCATTTCAGCCCATCAATTTCTCCAGTACGCATGCCAGTAAAAAACCTTATCAAATAGTAGTTTTTGAAATCTGGGCGTACTGCACTAACTATGCGTAGCACCTCTTGAAGAGTGAACGGCTGAACATCTGGTTTTTGTATTTTTAGCGGTTTTATGCGCGTAAAAGGTGTGTTAAATTCAAACCTGTCGGCTGCTTCCTCAAAGACTCGTTTTAAGGGATCCATGATCTTATTAATACGGTTTGCTGAAAGCGTGATGTTGCCGTTTCGACCTGGAACTTTAGAGAGGTCTGATCGAAACTTTAACAAGTCAGCACGAGTGATGCTGCCGACTTCTTTGCCGCCCAACTTAGGCACATAGTATTTTTTGATCATATTTTCTATATTGACCAAATGTGATTTCCTCCAAGCAATCTTGTTTTCAGCAAGCCATTCATCAACAAAAACTTTAAATAACGGCGTCTTTAAACGATTCGCAGCTTCTGGATACTCAGCATAAACGTGAGCCGGTATCACACTAGAGCTTTGTAACTGACCACTAAACATGGCTACTTCTTGTTGTTCAGTGCTGACCGCCGCTTGATTTAGTTTGTTGGCATTGGCTGAGTTTGGAAAATGCTTTGCATAATTGAATTTACCTAAAGCAATTTCAGACTCAATTTTTTGTCCTTTACGTCCCAGTTTTGCTTGGTTTACCTCTGTGTTAGTCAGTGTTGTGTACTCACGAAATCTTTTTCCTTGAAAACGGAAGTCTAGAAACAGCTTTGCTGTTTTTGGATTTACTCGTACTACAGCCATGATCAGTACCCCACTGCCGAAGGCATAGCTATTGAATCACTCAGTGTGTTCATCAGGTCGGCTTCGATGTTTTCCCAGATAAACAAAAATTTTCTTCTACCGAACGGCCGGATGTAGTGCTTTCCTTCAAATAAGCAGCTGTCCACGAGTTCATTGCGGATTGTTCTAGCGTTGTAGTGAATACGCTTTGCGAGTTCTTCAGTCGTTAAAAATGTATGCGACATATGTAGTGCTCCCAGTTAAACTAATATAGATGCGCTAAATGAATTGCGCCAAGGCTTAAACACCTGCTGCAAGAGTTAATGCCTTGCTGTGAGGCATATTACAAGGCATTTAGCATTAGTGCAAGACTTTTAGCCTTAGAGAAGGGCTTTTATTGGGAGGCAGTATGATCAAGTGTCATTTATCGACGTTAATGGGTGCTCATAAACTGAAGGTTATAGATGTAGCAAGGCAAACAGGGCTTCACCGCAATACAGTTGCAGCCCTATACGATGAGCGAGCTTTACGAATAGATTTAGACACAATTGAAAAACTATGTGCTTTATTTGAATGCAATGTCGGTGATTTATTTGAGTACATCCCTGAAGAACAGGGCGCTGTAAGCTAAAGAAATTTGAAATCCATGGCCTGGTTTGGGCTATGGATTTGCAATTTCCGAAGGTCAAAAGCAGGGTTTTAAAGCAGTATTAGAAATGTTGATTTGGGCCATAATTGGGCCGCGGGTGGGCCATATATGGGCCATGGAATTTTTAAAATAAATTTAAGGTGCTTTTTTGCGACTATTTCCAGTCAAAAACAGCGCTAAAAGTACATTAAAATAAGGATTTTCAGATTAACAGAGGAGCGCCGTATGGCGCATGGGACAAGGGTTACAGGAAGTGCAGATACAAAAAAGCCCCAAACAATAAATGCTTGAGGCTTTAATGATATATCTGGTTGCGGGAGCAGGATTTGAACCTACGACCTTCGGGTTATGAGCCCGACGAGCTACCAAACTGCTCCATCCCGCG
>JAAZCO010000323.1 GCA_012513235.1 Gammaproteobacteria bacterium | reverse complement strand
TAAACGCGGTGGATTGCTTGGGTTATACCAGAGCCAATTGCTTTCGGCTACGCCAAGTGGCGCGTTGCTGTGCACCTGCACCAGCCAAGGCTCGATATCTAAATGGAAATGGCTAAAGGTATGGCGCAGCGGTTCAATACGTCGTTGCGCTTGCTCAATCAGTTGATGCTGGCGCAGTAAAGGCTCGAGTAATTCAATATCACTCAACTCTGGCAAGCTCCACAAACCGCCCCAAATACCTTCTGCAGGGCGCTGTTGTAAAAGAATAGCATTGTCTTGATTGGTGATGATCGGCATCGTAATGTGTCGTACCGGCACTTCCTTGCGTGGACGCGGTGTAGGTAGCAGATGTTGCTGATTGGTTTGATAAGCGACGCAGCCAGCCATGACAGGGCAGCGTTCACACTCAGGTTGTTTACGCGTACAGAGTGTGGCGCCCAAATCCATCATGGCTTGCGTGTAATGCGCCACACCCTGCTGCGGCGTAAGCTGTTCAGATAGCTGCCATAAGCGCTTAGTTGCTGCCGTGCTACCAGGGTAATCAGGTTCGGCGCTATAGCGCGCTAAGACGCGTTTAACATTGCCATCGAGAATCGGTGCGCGCAGCCCCATGCTCAGGCTAGCAATGGCTCCCGCAGTGGATGGGCCAATACCGGGTAAGGTAGCCAGAGTTTCGGCGCTGCGTGGAAACTCGCCATGGTGGTTTTCACACACTTGTTGCGCAGTTTTATGCAGATTACGCGCACGAGTGTAATAACCCAGTCCCGTCCACAGATGCAGTACTTCATCTAAAGGCGCGGCGGCTAAATCTTGCACAGTCGGTAAAGCATCCATAAAGCGGGCAAAGTAACCCAGGACAGTGGTGACTTGGGTTTGCTGCAGCATGATTTCTGAGATCCACACGCGGTAGGGCGTGACATCCTGCTGCCACGGTAAGTCCTTACGGCCATGTTGCTGATACCAAGCCACCACCGCGGGGCCAAAGTCTTGCGGACTCATCGTTTAAATAATCCTTTGAGCGCATTTTTAAGGTCAGGGCTGACTTTATCACCGAGCTTTTCTTGCAGCTTTTGGTTGATTTTTTCACCAGCTAAAGTCGCAGCAAGTTTGCCCAAGCCATCTTGATCAATACGGCAGGCTTTGGCACCGAGCTCCAGCGGTCCGCGGCAACGCACTGGCCACTCTAGACCAACAAAGTTCTTGCTGACCTGACAGGCAGGATCGGGCATACGGTGAGTATCACCCTCAATAATAATGCCTGCGTAATAATCTAGGCTCAGCACACGCAGATTAATATCGCCTTTACCTTTGACACTTAAACCTGGAATAGCCACGCGTAAGTTAGGGTTATGCGCTACACCATTACGGATATTCAGAGTGCCGCGTAAATCATTAAAGTGAGTATCTTTGCTGCCGGTATCAGGGCCGAGCTTTTTGCGATTGAGCGTAGCAATACCAATACACAACTGGCGCTCTAAGTTGGCATCGGGCAACACGCCATTGTGAATGGCAAAATCTAAACTGCCATTGAGGTGTTCAACCCAGTCATGCTCACTATTACCTTGAGTGCGCAGATCCGTATTGAGATCCAGCAGACCGCTAATGGTCACTTCTTGCTCAAGGGTCTGTTGAATCTTCTCAATGGGGATGTTCTTGGTATTGAGCTTAAGGGTGATCAATGGACGATTAGCTTGAGTATCTAAGCTACCGCTGGTTTTAAACTCACCTTTGTACAGATTACCCTGCATATTATTTAAGGTGATTTTTCCTTTATTGGCTAACAGCTTGAACTTGGCTTGTGAGATTGGGAACTTGCTGAGGGTTAGTTCATTAAAAGCCAGATCAAGATCAGCATTGACCTTAGCCAGTTGCTCCATGGGTAAAGCTTTGTCTGTGCTCCATGCACTATTAGACGGCTTATCTGGCAAGGCAGTGGTGCCGCTGCTGCCGGCTTTAGCAGTTTGTTGTTTAACTTCAGCCTGGCGTTGGGTCGGTGCTTTTTTCTCAGCCGCAGGCAAGTAACGGTCAGCATCCAACTGATCACCTTGCAGGTGAGCATAGAGCGTGTTGCGGGCGAAGTCTTTGATACCAGCGCTGCCGGTTAAGGCGGTTTGGTCAATGCTCAGTGCCATTTCATTCAACACTAAGCTGTTGGTTGTACCTTGCAGGCGAGTGCTGAGTTCAAAATGACTCAGAGCTTTTTTATCAGCCATGTCTGGCAGTTCGATACCTATACCGGTTAGAAATTCTTGCAAATTAACCGGTGCAATCGATAGCGCGCCACTGAATTTTGCCAGCTGATCCAGTTCAGCAATCTGCAGGTCACCCAAAGCTTTAAGCTGATTGACCGAGAGTTTTAGGTTGTTCCATTGCGCTGAGTGTGCAGCTTGGTCATACAACAAGTTACCGCGTACGGTGAAGTTAGCTGTTTTACCACTCAGCGGCTCGCCGGCCACTTCTCCAGATAACTTCAAGCTGTCCAGCGCATAACGCTGGGCGCTTTGATCAATGGTGACTTTACTGGTCAGCTCGATACGCGCCCGAATCAGCGGCTTAGCATTGCCTAAGAAGCCCGATAGCTTTAACGCAATAGGTTGCGAATCACGGATAGCACCAGTGGTCAGTTGCACGCTTTCCAGATTAAATTTTTGACCGTTTTGCTCATCAAAGTAATCAATGCGGGCGCCATTGACTATCAGGCTGTTGATATCTAATTTGAGGCGCTTGTCTGAATTTTTAACTTTGACTGTCGTGGTGCTCGGCTCGCTGCTGCCCATTGCTGGGGGGCTGGTTGTGGTCGGTGTTTGCGCATCGACTTGGCCAATTTGATCCCAGTTAGTTTTGCCTTGTGCATCGCGGTGTAGATTGAGGCTCAGACCATCAATGCGGATATCGCTCATTTGGATGTCTTTACGCAGCAAGGGCAGCACTTGCACTGATAAACCGAGTAGGCGTAAGTCGGCAAATGGCTCGTTGGGCGTCTGCGCACTGGCCACTGTTGCATCGGTGATTTCGATACCTAACCAAGGAAATAGACTCCAGCCAATATCACCATTGAGTTGCAACTCAAGGTTGGCATGCTTATGCGCAAGCTGGCGGATTTCATCTTTATAGTCGTTAGGATCAAAAAAATGGGTCAGAGCAAATCCGGCTGCTACTAGCAGCAGTAGCAGACCTAGAAATAGCAGACCGATAAGCTTGCCAAAAGATTTCACGGGCCGTTTCCTTATGGAAAATAAACGAAGATGCCCGCTGAATCAGCAGGCGGGTCAATCAAAGAGGTGTTACTCGGTGGTGGCGATCATCAGTGATTTATCACGCGCCAGTTGCAGCAGTTCAGCTTGATCAGCAGGAATCACCAGTTGTAACTCTGTGCCCGCTTCAGCTGCTAAACGCGTTGCTTCTTGCACTATACGTCGCGCGACACCGCGGTTACGGGTCAGTTCGCGTACACACAAGTGGTTGAGTAACCAGCGCTGTGCATGTTTTTCTAACAAAGCCGCACCTAATAAGCGGCTATTAAAACGTCCAGTGACTAAGGTGTTGGTTTGCAGACCATGCGCAATCAGTGTCGCAGCATCTGCAAATGGCGCTAGCAGCCAAGCAGGTGCGTCAGCATAAATTTTTTCTAGGTCGGCAAGGTCTTGTGCACTGGGTTGTGCAGCGTTTTCAAAGTAAACAGGCATGACTTAACTCCTACAACAGATGAGTTAGTGTACCGCTCAAAAACGTCTATCGGTAGCAGTCATCGTCGTTGCAAGCCTATAATAG
>JAAZCO010000322.1 GCA_012513235.1 Gammaproteobacteria bacterium | reverse complement strand
GGAAGTGCAGGCGTTAACGCCTGAGTTGTCGGAGTCGTTTGGTTTGCTCGACAGCCCCGGTATTTTAGTGGCGGGTGTGTATCGTGATGGACCCGCGGCGAAAGCGGGGCTGAAACCGGGTGATGTGATTCTAAAAATTGCCAATGAAGATGCGCTTGATGGCCGAACTTCAATGAATCAAGTCGCACTGATGATGCCTGGGCATGAGATTAAGTTGCAGATTTTGCGCAACGGCAAGCCTCAAGAGCTGACGGCCACCATTGGCGTGCGTCCACCGTCTGATTAATAGCTTTTGCGCGCAATAAAAAAGGAGCCTAGAAGCTCCTTTTTTATTGCGCAGATGATATCTAGCGCTTGAGGCCGTAACCTTCAGACAACATGCTTGGGTCGCCGGCATGCTTTTGCGCGTAGTCACGTGGTGGCTCAGCGGCTAAATCAAATTCGCTGTCATGCTGTGGTTTGCGCTCACGCGGACGTGAATCATCCACTAAACTGGCCAGCAAACGCTCGCGCGATACTTCATCCAGCGCTAAACGCTCAGCACCGTTTGATAAGTGCTCTTGGACATCGTGATAATTTTGTGTGAGTTTTTTCACCAATGATGCTGTGGTATTAAAATGCGTCACCACTTCACTTTGGTAGCTGTCAAAACGCTCCTGTAATTCATCGAGCTGATGCTGAGTTTTTCCAGGTGCGGTACGTTGCAATACGCGTGCTAAAATAACACCTATTACAATTCCACCCACTAATGTGAGTACTGGGATTAACCAAATGGGGAGTGACTGTTCCACAAGACTTCCTCTTTAAACGGCTTTGCTTTACGTTAACCACTTATGCCTGTTCTGTACAGCGTCGAGCAGGCTCCTATGTGTCACAGTATCAACTTTATTGACAATACTTGCCACTAGACGAATTTACCCTATAAAGGGTCACGGAGTCCTTTTTGTTTATGCGTGAAAATCCTGTCCTGATTGATGGCCCTGTTGGTGCCCTTGAAGGTCTACACTTGCCCGTTGCTGATGCCCGTGGGATTGCCTTGATTTGCCATCCCAACCCCGCTCAAGGCGGCACCATGCTTAATAAGGTGGTATCCACTCTGCAACGCACTGCGCGTGACAGCGGTTTGGCCACCTTGCGCTTTAATTATCGCGGTACCGGTAACAGCGCTGGTGTCCACGATATGAATAGGGGCGAAGTGGATGATGCGCAAGCGGCCTTAGTTTGGCTGCAAGCGCAGCACCCGGGTTTGCCGATTTATTTATTGGGCTTTTCCTTTGGCGGCTTTGTCGCTGGCAGCTTATCTGGGCGTTTAGAGCAAGCCGGCACCGCGGTGAAGCAGCTGTATTTAGTGGCGCCGGCGGTGATGCGTTTGGATGCTGAGCACAGTCTGGCCAGTGAGTGCGCTGTGACTGTGATTCAGCCCGAAGATGATGAAGTGATTGACCCTGAGTTGGTCTATCAGTGGTCGGCTGCATTCAATCAGCCACATGAGCTGCTAAAAGTGGCAGAATGTGGTCACTTTTTCCATGGACGACTGCCTGAGCTAAAACAGCTGGTGGCCGAACGCCTTTAATTTTTAGTCTTGATTGAGTACAACATGAGCACGCGAGTTTTAACTGGAATTACTACCACTGGCACGCCGCATTTGGGTAACTATGCGGGCGCGATTCGCCCGGCTATTGCGGCCAGCCAAGTCGATAATGTTGAGTCGTTCTACTTTTTAGCCGACTACCATGCGCTGATTAAATGTGACGACCCAGCGCGTATTCAGCGTTCACGCCTCGAAATCGCTGCCACCTGGCTGGCCGGTGGTTTGGAT
>JAAZCO010000321.1 GCA_012513235.1 Gammaproteobacteria bacterium | reverse complement strand
GCCGCTGTCGACGCGTGTGCGTAAAGTGTTGGCGACTGAAATCAGTAAAAGCTCGGTCAATGCAGCTTTGGCTAACTTAGAAGACAACCAGATTAATAATATTGAACTGGTGCGTTTATCTGCTGAAGAACTGACGCAGGCGCTAAATGGCGTGCGCGAGTTTCGTCGCTTAGCCAATATTGATTTAGACAGCTATAAATTTGGTACGGTGTTTGTTGATCCACCCCGTGCGGGTATGGACAGCGATACCTGTGAGTTGGTGCGCCGCTTTGATCGGATTTTGTATATCTCCTGTAATCCAGAAACCTTAGCCGAGAATATCCGTCAGCTGAGTGATACGCACCAGATTGTTAAGACGGCACTGTTTGACCAGTTTCCGTGGACTGACCATATGGAAAGTGGTGTGTTGCTCGAGCGTAAGTCAGCCTGAAGATTTTGTAGAGTATTTTCTTGGCCATACGGCCATAGGTTGCGCCAGCAGCACTATTGCCGTTCTTCCCTCAATCGCCCATCCTGGGCTCAATTCGGGCGCTACGCCATCCATGGCTACGCTCGTCACGGCAACAGTGCTGCTGGCTGTTGAGCATGGATGGTGCTGGACGTTTTTAGAGCTGGGTGGTGCTGGCTGGAATATTTTTTATACCTGCAAGCGTTAGGGTGCAGATCGTACCAATAACGCTTTCAGCATTTTGCTATAAGCCAATCTTCAACATCATCCGCCATACCCAGCCCAATACCGATGGGAACAGTTGCGGTAATACAAAACTAATCAGCGCAAAAATACTGATGCAGCCAAGTAGATAATTGCTATTTAAAAACCCGCCATCGACATAGGTGAGCTGTCGATTAATACTCAGCCACAGCAAAGCTGCGGTGGGTACCGAGAAGAATAATGAGGCGCACAGGCCGATCAGGCGTGATTTCATTGAGTTATCTGAATTTGGGATTGTGTCACTGAATGTGATCAACGATGGTGTTACGAATATACAGTGTTGTGACCTAAGGCCAAACGTTATAACGCAGACTGATGCTGCGCTCTGAACTCTTCATCAATTATCTAATAAAAAGCACTGCCACGATAAGTAACAGCGCTTTTTAGCTGCTTTGCATTGCCACATTTTTGCCTAAATCTCTAAGCAATAATAAGAGGTGAATGCTTAAAATGAAGCGCGTACGCCGGCATACCAGGTACGAGTGAAGTTAACTGGGTAGATGTTGTCATCAGCTATCCATAAACCGTTTTTACGGTTGAGCACGTTATTCACCTGAGCAAACAGCGTGAACTTATCGATTTTATGCGAGTAGCCAAGATCGGTAGTGTTATAGGCTTTTTGTTTCTGTTCAAAGTCATTGGCAAAATCATTAGCAGCGTAAGCACGGCTGCGCCAGTTTTGTGTCAACGTTAAGGTGCCGTCTTTCACTACTCTGTAATCGAGACCTGCAGTGATGCTGTGCTCAGAAACACCTGGTAGTTTTTTGCCGTTGTAAGCACCATTACCCTCATCTTCTTTATCGATCTTCGCTCGCGTCCAAGCGTAGTTAATACGAGTTAACAGCTCTGGCGTAGCCTGAAAACTATCCTGTACTTCTAGGCCGTATTTATAGGACTTATCAATATTGGTGTTACCCGCATCAGAAGGGAAAGCTACATAATAAATTTCATTTTTCAGCTTGGAATAAAAGCTAGTAACCTTGAACTTGTTACGATCAGTGACATGATTGAGGCCGATATTAAGGGTCTTGCTTTTGGCTGGCTTGATGAAGTCATTAAAAACATAAGCTCCACTTATAAAGTCAAACTTGAAGAAGCGATCAATATCCGGAGCTTGAAAGCCTTGGTTCAAGTTAGCAAATACGCTCAACTCTTGGTTGTACTGATGGTTAATACCTATATCCCAAGCATCCAATGAGTGGTCAGCTTTGAGCTTTGCTGTGTCCCTGTATTTATACTTAACTTTCTCATGGCGCGCACCAGCACTGAGCGTAGTGTCACCTAGCGCATACAAACCTTGCAGATAAATACCTTGATTATCTTTATTCGTAGTTGAACCAAATGCTTTACGCTCACCATCAAATAACTGTGCACCTGCAGTCAGTGTTAAGGCATCAAGATTAAGCTGGGTAGAAAAATCTGTAGAGCGGTAATCGTACTTACTCGGATCGGAGCCAGCATACTCAGACTCTTTTTTTTCAACCGCATGATCAACATTAAATGACAGCAGCTCGTTAACCTGATAGCTAGCACCTAAACGGTTTGTATCAGTTTTGTACTCTTGCTCAGTATATGAAGTACTCCAAGCGCTATTACCACCATACTGCGAGGGCTTTTTATTAAACTGCTTTTTCGTAAGCGAATCTCCGTAAATAGTATCAACTCGTGTACGATCCTTACCCAAGCGCACCTCTACACCGTCAACTGGAAAGACCTTCAAAGTCGCCGATAAATTATTTGCATCTGATTCATCTGCCTTGCCATTAGGGTCTTTTTTACGCAGACCATCACTTTTACTGTTATCCGCCAGAACCTGCAAAGCAAAAAACTCTTCACTCAACCCCGCGCTAATACTGGTTGTAGAGTAACCATCGCTGCCAGCAGCAATACTGAAATCAACACCGGTCTGATCTTTAGTGACAATGTTAATAATACCAGCCATCGCACCATCACCCTGTGCAACAGAACCACTACCTTTAATAATTTCGATACGCTCAATGCTATTCAGCGGAATACTGCTGAGCAATTGTGGCTGCATATCAATATTATTTAAACGACGACCATTAATAGTAACCACAATATTCTGATAGCCATCGCCAATACCATAGCCGCGCATATCTATTAGCTGCTGGTAAGGGTTACCGAAACTAGGCATTACATTGACCGAACTGAAACGGCCTAAATAGTCATACAGATTAACCGCTGCAGAATTTTTAATATCATCAGAGTTATGCACTTCAGAGGCATAGGTAGCACGCATGTCTTCCTGCGCAATACGATTGCCGGTTATAACAGTTTTGGGCAACTCGAGCGAGTTACTCTGGGCTGTTTCAGCAACAGCGTTAACCATAGGTAAGGCTAATACAGCCAGCGCAAGGCGGGACAATTTCATTTAGGTAGATCCTCAAAATAGAAACAACTTTTGAGGAGGGCACAAACAAGCGCTGGCGCCCAAATAGCAGGCGGCACTTGACGGTGAAGCCCTCCGCAACACCAGTCGACATCTATAAGGCAGGTCTCCGGGCTGACGAATATGTGCTCACCTTCCCAGCTTAACGCCAGTGGTATTTGAGCAAACTCGCGCATATTTTTATGCGCATCGTATACCGTTGCGGGGGCAGCGTAAGTCGCTTGTTGCGCTTAACTTCCCTTTTCAGGCTGGACGAACCAGCGCACCTTAAAGAATCAAAGTGCGCGCACAATAGACCCACCGGTAGCATCGGTCAAGCTTTGCCAAAATAAACGCACACAACACAGGACACAGCACCCAAGCAGTAACATCACGGCTCAAAGGCCAGCGTTGTTATTGCTGTGACAAGCGCAGCCATGGATGGCGTAGCGCTCGAATGGAGTCCAGGATGGACGATTGAGGGAAAACAGGGATAACAGCGCAGGCCTAACACAGATCTAGCGATACAGTTCACCTAGCAACAACATCTCAGCCCAAAGGCCAGCGTTGTTATCGCTGTGGCAAGCGTAGCCATGGATGGCGTAGCGTCCGAATGGAGTCCAGGATGGACGATTGAGGGGAAAACAGCGATAACAGCGCAGGCCCAATAGATGAGCCTGCAACAATAAATCAACCCAAACGCTGCTGCACCGCTTGCACAATACCTGCCGCATCCAAGCCGCATTCAGCGAGCATTTGCGCAGGTTGCGCATGCTCAACATAGCGATCAGGTAAGCCCAACTGCAAGAGTGGTATATGTATTTGCTCAGCGGCGAGGAACTCACCCACTGCGCTGCCTGCACCACCCATCACGGCATTTTCTTCGATGGTGACAAATAAGCTGTGCTCTTTAGCTAAACGCTTAATCAGCGCCTCATCTAAAGGCTTCACAAAACGCATATCCACCACTGTGGCATTGAGTTGCTCAGCGGCCTCTAAGGCTGCAGCAAGCTGTACGCCAAAGACTAAGATAGCAACACCCTGCCCCTCACGACGCAGCACGCCTTTACCTAAAGGCACAGCCTCTAAGCTTGAGCTGATCTGCGCATTTGGGCCGGTACCGCGTGGATAACGCACGGCTGCAGGGCCTACATGGTGGTAGCCGGTGTTGAGCAGTAAGCGTAATTCGTTTTCATCGCTGGGCGTCATAATCACCATATTCGGGATACAACGCAGATAGGAAATATCAAAGCTGCCCGCATGGGTTGGGCCATCTTCACCGACCAAACCCGCACGATCGACAGCAAACAACACATCCAAATCTTGCACCGCCACATCATGAATCAGCTGGTCATAGGCGCGCTGCAAGAAGGTCGAATAAATCGCCACCACAGGTTTGGCGCCTTCACAGGCCATACCCGCAGCTAAAGTCACCGCATGTTGCTCGGCAATCGCGACATCAAAATAACGAGTTGGATATTGCTCACTAAAGGCAATCATATCCGCGCCTTCTTTCATCGCTGGCGTGATCCCGAGTAAACGCTCATCTACCGCCGCCATATCACACAGCCACTGCCCAAAAACGCTGGCATAGCGTGGACCAGTGGGCTTGCTGGGTGCGGCAGATTTTTTGGTCATGGCGTGATAAGTAATAGGAGCCTGCTCTGCTGGGGCAAAGCCTTTACCTTTTTTAGTCACTACATGTAAAAACTGCGGACCTTCCAACTCACGCATATTGCGCAAGGTCGTCAGTAAGGTCGGCAAATCATGCCCATCAATCGGGCCAATATAATTCCAGCCCAACTCTTCAAACATAATACCCGGCGCGAGTATGCCTTTGGCATGCTCTTCGGTTTTGCGAGCAATTTCCCAAGCACCCGGCAAGCGCGAAAGAATTTTCTTACTGCCTTCGCGCATGGTTGAGTAAGTGCGACTGGTGAGAATTTTAGCGAGGTGATTGGATAAGCCGCCGACATTATTCGAGATCGACATATCATTATCATTGAGAATCACCAGCATATTCGCACCGGTTTCTGGTGCGTGATTCAGTGCTTCAAAGGCCATGCCGGCGGTCATTGCGCCATCACCAATCACTGCCACACTTTTCCGCGTACTGCCTTGTAACTTGGCGGCAATCGCCATGCCTAATGCAGCGCTGATTGAGGTGCTTGAATGCCCTACACCAAAGGTATCGTACTCACTTTCACAACGGCGCGGGAATGCAGCGAGGCCATCTTTTTGACGGATGCTCAGCATCTGCTCACGACGACCGGTGAGAATCTTATGCGGATAAGCTTGATGACCCACATCCCAGACTAAACGATCGTCTGGCGTATCAAAGACGTAATGCAACGCCACGGTCAGTTCAACCACACCTAACCCTGCGGCAAAATGTCCACCGGTTTGGCCAACACTCCACAAAAGAAATAGACGCAACTCATCCGCTAAAGTGACCAGTTCGCTTTCAGACAGCAAACGTAATTCTGTCGGCGTCAACGCACGGTCTAACAGTGGCGTAATGGGGCGTTCTGCAGGGATTTCATGAAAAGTCGTAGGCATTGATATGTCGTGTTAATTCATCAAGAGGGTGAAGTTTACCTTAAAGTGTACAAAGTCCACAGTACCGTACTCG
>JAAZCO010000320.1 GCA_012513235.1 Gammaproteobacteria bacterium | reverse complement strand
TGGGTGAGTTCAAGTCGTGCGCGGTCTTGCCATTGCTCAGCAATTTCAGTCTTGACCGCGACACCCAACTGCTGAAAATCACTGGCCTGTTTAATCAAGTTACCCCGCCCATTAACCAGCTGGTCGCACGCTTTACGATAGGCTTCTTGCGCACGCTCCAAACTATTACCGATACCATCCATACTGCCCAAAAAAATACGCAACTTATCGTAGACCTTGCCTGCACGCTCGGCTAATTCTGCCGTACTGCGGCTTTGTTCTTCAAAACGCCACAACTGTCGCACAATAGTTAAACTGGCCAGCAAGGTGCTGGGCGTGGCAATTAAGATATTTTTCTCAATCGCCCGCTGTAACAAGCCCTCATCAGCCCTTACCGCATCGGCAAAAGCCGACTCAATGGGTACAAACATAAACACCATATCTGGGGCATTTAAACCAGGCAGCGCTGCATAATCACGCTCAGCCAATTCAGCTACGCGAGCTGCAAAGGCACTCACATGCTCATGCAAAGCTTGCGCTCGTAACGTATCGTCATCGGCATTCACATAACGCAGATAAGCATTGAGCGAAACTTTAGCATCAATAATCAAATGTTTATTTTGCGGTAAATACACAATAGCATCCGGACGCTTGCGCCCTTCGCTGGTGGTAAAGCTAACCTCACGGGCAAAGTCTTTGCCTTGCTGCAAACCTGCACGCTCCAGCACATTTTCTAAAATCAACTCACCCCAATTACCTTGAGTCTTGGTTTGCCCACGCAGCGCACTACTCAGCTCATGCGCCTCTTGGGTGATTTGCTGATTCAGCTCTTTAAGCTGCATCAGTTGTTGTTGTAAAGAAGCTTGCTGCTGTACATCTTTATGATGAATATCTTCAACTTTCTGACGAAAGCCATCAATTTGTTCGCGAAAAGGTTTCAGCATGGCTTCGAGTGATTGCTGACTGGTTTGGGTTAAGGACTGCCCGCGCGCTTCAAAGATCTGTGTGGCCAACTGCTCAAACTCCAGCTTAAGCTGCTCACGACTGTCTTTAAGCAGTTGCTGCTGCTCCAGTAAGTGCTGCTCTTTCTGTGCACTCAAACCTTGCAACGAAGAAAAATCTTGCTGTAACTGCTGATAATGATGCTGTAAGTCAGCGTATTTACCCTGCATGTCCTGCCAAGCCTGCTCGCGTAGCTGCTGCTGCTCTTTTAATTCACGATACCCAGCTTGTGCTGCTTCAGCCCCGCCACGGCTGTGCATAAGCTGCGCATGCAACTGACTGTGCTCAACCTTAAGCTGCTGCATATCTATATCGCGCTGCTTAAGCTGCTCATACAACTGATCGTGCTGACTACCCAAGACTTGCAGCTCAGTGTCTTGCTGCTGCACCTGCTGCTGAGCTTGAGCTAAAGCCGCCTGACTGACGCTCAGCTGCCGAGCTAAACCCTGTCCGCGCATAAACTGCTGCACAGCAGCACCTAAAACAAAAGCGCCAAGCAACATAGGTGCAGCATAGAGCTGCAATACAGACATTAAGCTGAGCATACAGCCTCACTTGATTGCTCTATTAACGGCTCTGCTATTCGCGCACTTTGCGCCATACGTATAAAGCTGAGCATCCATTGCGCGACAACTTGACCATCATGCTGCTGCTTTAAGCTCTGACACGCCTTCTGGTACTGCTGCGGACAATAGATCGATTCTCGAATACGCAGCAGCGCCGCCGAAAACTCAGGGGTAAATTCAGGATGCCCCTGAAAGCACAAAACCTGCTGACCAATAGTAAAGGCTGCATACTCACAAAACTCACTGCTGGCTAACACTTTGGCCTTGTGCGGCAAAGCCACCACTTGATCGCGATGACTGATAAGCAGTTGAAATTGCTTAGGCGCATCATCTAGCCACTGCGGCTTATGCAAATCATAACTGTGCACACCAATACCCCAACCTTTATTGGAGCGCTGCGTATCACCACCTAAAACCAAGGCAAGAATTTGATGCCCAAAACAAACACCTAACAGCACATCACCTGATTCAAAGCGCGCACGCAAATAAGCTCGCAAGATCACAATCCATGGATCATTAGCAAAAGAGTCTGCCTTACTGCCTGTGACTAAATAGGCATCAAAATGCTGATCATCATCAGGGTATTCGCCTTGCACCACATTAAAGGTTTGAAACGCTAAGCCTGTTTCTTGTGTAGCAAACAGGCGCTTAAACATTTCACCAAAGCCAAGATATGACTCTTGTAACGTTGGATGCAAATCATCAGCTTCTAAAATACAAATTCGCAAGGTCATGCACACATCTCCTCACCTAGTAAAACATACACTATAAAGGACATTGCCCTGCAACTGCATAGAGCGATAGTCGCCTATGCCTGCATAGCATTGAATTTAAAAAATCACTCGCCCTAGAAACAAAAAAACCGATTCAACTTTACAGTCAAATCGGTTTTTATCAGCTATTAATGCCTAAGCATCAACTGCGCAGTCTATAGACTAGTCTTCACGGTAGCGGCGTAGCTTCAGTGCTTTACCTGCAACGCGAGTATCCTTGAGTTTGCTGAGTAAGCTCTCTAGACCCTCTTCTGGCAACTCCACTAAACTGAAGCTTTCACGAATCTGAATACGACCAATCGCATCACGTGACAAACCACCTTCGTTAAGAATCGCACCCAGCAGGTTACGCGCGGCAACGCCATCACGCACACCTAATGCTGTACGGCAACGTACTTTACCTTCGCTAAGCGCTAATGGTGCGCGACGCTCACGGCCACCTTCACCACGCTCACCACGGTCATCGCGACCACGTCCGCCACGATCATCACGACCACGACCACCACGGTCATCACGGTCACGGTTATCACGACCACGTGGAGCAAGCACTGGCTGCTCACGCTCAACGCCATCTAAAGTAAAGGCTTGACCTTCAGTCGTTTTAGCTAACAACGCTAATGCTAAATCTTCAGCGCTGCAGTTAAGCTCAGTGGTCAGGTGCGCCAATAGCTCAACGTTTTTGTTCTCTTTATCTTTAACACGTGGCGCTAAGTCTTGAGTCAAGCGGCGAATACGCGCCTGCAGAATAACTTTAGCATCCGGCAATAAAATCTCGGCAACTTTCTGGCCAGTGACACGCTCAATCACCTGCAACATGCGGCGCTCACGCGGTGTAACTAACAATAACGCACGGCCATCACGACCGGCACGGCCCGTACGACCAATACGGTGTACATACGACTCTGGATCATAAGGCATATCAATGTTGAATACGTGGGTAATGCGCGGCACATCAAGACCACGCGCAGCAACGTCAGTTGCAATCACAATATTTAAACGGCCATCTTTTAGCGAATCAATCACGCGCTCACGCTGGTTTTGCGCGATATCACCATTCAATGCAGCTACTTTGTAGCCTTTAGCTTCCAGCGCAGCAGCGATATCTAAAGTCGCCTGCTTGGTACGTACAAAACCAATCATTGCGTCAAAGTCTTCAACTTCAAGCAAACGTAAAATAGCGTTTACTTTTTGATCCGCATGCACCATCAGGTGGGCTTGATCAATACGCGCAACGGTTTGGGTTTTGCTAGCAATTTTAACCTGCTGCGGATTACGCAAGTGCTTTTCCGCAATACCGCGAATGGATGCAGGCAAGGTTGCAGAGAACAATACGGTCTGGCGCTCATCTGGCATAGCGTTAAAAATAAGCTCTAGGTCATCCATAAAGCCAAGCTTTAACATCTCATCAGCTTCATCAAGCACTAAGTACTTAATGGTAGACAGCAAGCCGCCGTTACGACTTAAGTGGTCAACTAAACGACCTGGAGTCGCAACAATGACCTGCGCACCATTACGAATAGCTTTAAGTTGCGGGCCCATTGGCGCGCCACCATAAATAGCAACAACGTTCACCGTTGGCATTTGTGCCGCAAAGCTTTCAAATGCGGTAGCAACCTGTAACGCCAACTCACGAGTCGGTGCTAACACCAGCACCTGTGCTTCACGACGATTGGCATCAATACGCGACAAAATAGGCAATGCAAACGCAGCTGTTTTACCCGTACCGGTTTGTGCCTGGCCGATCATATCGTGGCCAGCCATAATCAACGGAATGGACTGAGTTTGAATCGGGGACGGCTCTTCGTAGCCCACTGCTGTAATAGCAGCAAGCACTGAAGGGTGCAGTCCGAGAGTATTAAAAGGAGCGATAGCTGGGGTGTTTTCGATTTCTTGAGTCATGGTATGCCTTAATAAGCATCCGCAAAGACCCATGAAAGCTGCACACGCCATGAAAGACCATAAATGGTCGCCCTTTTGGCAGCCTAATTGCGAGTATTTGCGAGAACGCTGTTTTAGAAAAACGTCTAGGATAGTCCAATCTAGGACAAGCAGTCGAAGCGTAAGCTTCGGGATATTGCAGTAACCTTAACGGGGGCCGATCTGGCCGGCGCATATTATAGACACTTTTAGCCCATCTTGACTAGTATTAGTTGCTGATATTTATAAAGACAGGCTCAACTGACTTTTAAAACTGCGCAAAATACCAGTCAAAGGATCAACAAAGCTAATTTGCCGTGCCAGCAACTGCAAAGGCTGCTGATAGGTTTCATTTACAGCCTGCACCTGCAACTGTGGATACAGCGGATCGTTGATAATCGCTGCACCTAAAGCAGCTAAATGCACGCGCAATTGATGCTTACGTCCCGTAACTGGATAGAGACGGTAACGCCACACATCCCCCAACTGCTCACAGACTTCAATTACAGTATCGCTATTGGCCACACCCACCACTTCCTGCATCCGAAAAAACTGCTCAGCCGGCTCAAGTCGACTGCGATGGCGGTAAGGCCAAGCTAACTCAGGCAATGCAGCCGCCAGTGCCTCATAACACTTAAACACTTTACGCTGACGAAATAAGCCTTGATAAGCATCGCGACTGCAAGGGTTCACAGAAAACAGCACCACCCCTGCAGTTAAGCGATCCAAGCGATGAATGGGCACAATATCAGCATTATCTAAGCGCTTAATTAAGCGGCGCAAAAGCGTCTCTTCGACATAACGCCCAGCGGGCATCGTCGGTAGAAAATGCGGTTTATCAACAGCTATCAAGTGTTCATCTTGATATAAAATACTTTCTGTAAAGGGCACCAGGGTCTCATTCGGCACTTCTCGAAAGTAATACACCAAAGTACCTGCCTGATAAGGCTCATTGGGTGTTAAACAGCGCTGTTGCTCATCTAAAACCTTACCGTCCAGCATACGCTGCTGCCAACTTTCACGACTGACAGCAGCAAAGCGCTCGCACAAAAAGTCCAGTAGCGAGGCATAAGAACCAGAAGGTAAACGCACTCGACTGGCACCCAATAAAGTAGATTGAGTCATATCGGCAATTAATGCACTGTATGACCAGCGGGGTCATCCTCGCCCACTTCGTCTACTGCTTCTTCCTCAGCCAAATGCCCTGCGGCTAAGAGGCCGGCATGAAACATTTCTTTAGCAATATCAATGTAGCGCGCTTTTAAAAAGCCACGCGCCTCACTGGAAAAAGTCAGAGTCACTAACGGCGCATCTTCTTCTGCACGGCGCAACACAATTCGACCGTCTGGCAGCTCAACAATTTCCAAAAACGCACTGGACATAAATCACTCTTAAAAAATCAAATAAACACTGCAGGGCCTATTGAGCCCTGCAGACAACTTAAGCTTTAGGCTT
>JAAZCO010000319.1 GCA_012513235.1 Gammaproteobacteria bacterium | reverse complement strand
GTCCACTTCAGGGCGTAACCAGCGCGCCGAGAGCATGGGCGTCAGGGTTAATGACACCAACAAGGAAATCAAAATCGCTACGGTTAAGGTGATGGAAAACTCGCGAAATAAACGCTCAATCAAGCCGCCCATAAACAGAATTGAGACAAACACCACCACCAAGGACAGGTTCATCGACAATAAGGTAAAACCTACTTCGCGCGAGCCATCGAGGGCAGCCTGCAAGGGCTTTTTACCTTGATTGATATGCCGAGCGATATTCTCCAGCACGACAATCGCATCATCCACCACTAACCCCGTAGCAATAATCAGCGCCATCAACGAGAGATTGTTCAGCGAAAAATTCAGCAGATACATCGCGGCAAAACTACCAATCAAGGATACCGGTACCGCTAATGCCGGAATCACCGCCGCGCGCCAATGGCCTAAAAACAGCATCACCACGCCAATCACCAAGGCGGTGGCAATCAACAGTGAACGCTCAGCTTCACGCAGCGTGGCGCGAATCACCGAGGAACGGTCCATCGCCACTTCCAGATTGGCACTGGCCGGCAACACCGCTTGCAAGGCTGGCAGTTGCGCTTGAATGGCTTCAATGGTAGCAATGATATTGGCGCTGGCTTGGCGGTTAATCACCAAGAGCACCGCATCTTTATCATTGAAAAAACCACTGTTATAACGGTTCTCGACACTATCAGTGACACTGGCCACATCGCGCAAACGCAGCGCTGCACCGTCCTGATAGCGGATAATCAGCGGCGCATATTCCTCAGCGGTATGCAGTTGGTCATTGCCTTGAATCTGCCAATGACGATTGCCCTGCTCCACATCGCCTTTGGGCTGTTGTTGGTTGGCATTAGCGATGGTTTCGCGCACATCATCCAGCGCAATCCCGTATTGTTCCAAACGCCGCGGCTCTAATTCAACCCGCACCGCCGGCAACGAGCTGCCACCAATTTGCACGTCACCCACACCCTGCACCTGCGAGAGCTTTTGCGCGACGATGCTCGAAGCCAAATCATACATCTGGCCCTTTTCCAACACTTCACTGGTCAACGCCAGCACCATAATCGGCGCTTGCGAAGGATTGACCTTCCGATAGGTTGGCATACTGCGCATGCCGCTGGGCAACAACTCATGTGCGGCGTTAATCGCTGCCTGCACTTCACGCGCTGCAGCATTAATATCATGACCCAAATCAAACTGAATCATAATCCGCGTGCGGCCCTGACTGCTGCTACTGCTCATCTGGCTGATGCCGGCAATACTGCCCAGCGAGCGCTCTAAGGGCGTGGCCACGGTAGCCGCCATCACCTGCGGACTGGCACCGGGCAAGCTGGCCTGCACGGTAATCATCGGGAAATCCATATCCGGCAGCGGCGCCACCGGCAGCAAGCGAAAGCCCAAAATGCCCAATAAGATAATCGCCACGCTGAGTAGCATGGTCGCGACTGGACGCCGAATAAAGGGAGCGGACAAATTCACGACTCAGTGCCTAATTTAAAGCGCGCCTTAGTGCGGCGACTGAGACGGTCAAAGAACAGGTAAATCACCGGCGTAGTAAAGAGCGTCAACACTTGGCTGAGCAGCAAACCACCGACCATCACTAAACCCAACGGCTGGCGCAACTCAGCACCCGAGCCACTGGCAAACATCAACGGCAAGGCAGCAAACAGCGCCGCTAAGGTGGTCATCAAGATGGGACGAAAACGCAATAACGCCGCTTGGAAAATCGCATCTTCCGCACTCATGCCCTGATGGCGCTCGGCATCTAAGGCGAAGTCAATCATCATAATGGCGTTTTTCTTGACGATACCAATCAGCAAGATAATGCCGATAATAGCAATCAAACTTAAATCATTGCCCGTAACAAACAGCGCCAGCAAAGCACCAATCGCCGCCGAGGGTAAAGTCGAGAGAATGGTAATAGGGTGAATATAACTCTCATAGAGCACACCGAGTACCAAGTACATGGTCACCACCGCCGCCAGAATCAGCAGCAAAGTACTGGATAAAGAGGCGCGAAACGCCTCAGCCGCGCCTTGGAACTTGCTTTGAATCGAGGCTGGCAT
>JAAZCO010000048.1 GCA_012513235.1 Gammaproteobacteria bacterium | reverse complement strand
GTATCGTTGAATTTGCGCAAGCACTGGACGCCTTAGGCGTGGAAATTCTCTCCACCGGCGGTACATTTAAGTTACTTAAAGATAACGCTATTCCTGCGATTGAAGTGGCCGATTACACCGGCTTCGCAGAAATGATGGATGGCCGCGTGAAGACCCTGCACCCAAAAATCCATGGTGGTATTTTAGGCCGTCGTGATATCGACGCCGCCATTATGACTGAGCACGGTATTAAGCCCATTGATTTAGTGGCAGTGAATCTTTACCCGTTCGCAGCAACAGTAGCCAAGCCTGGCTGCACCCTGCCTGACGCGATTGAAAATATCGATATCGGCGGCCCGACTATGGTGCGCAGCGCAGCGAAGAACCATAAAGACGTAGCGATTGTGGTCAACACCAGCGACTACGGCATGATTATCGAAGGCCTCAAGCAAGGCGGCTTAAGCTACGCACAACGCTTTAACTTAGCGCTGAAAGCCTTTGAGCACACAGCTAGCTACGACGGCATGATTGCTAACTACTTAGGCACTATTGATCAGGCCGCTGAAACACTTAGCACTGAACAACGCAGCGCCTTCCCGAATACCTTTAATACGCAGTTTATTAAAGCGCAAGATATGCGTTACGGCGAAAACCCGCACCAAACAGCGGCGTTTTACACCGAAGCCAATCCACAAGAAGCCAGCATTGCCAGCGCCGTACAATTGCAAGGTAAAGAGCTGTCGTTCAATAACGTTGCTGATACCGATGCCGCACTTGAGTGTGTGAAAAGCTTTGTCAAACCTGCTTGTGTGATTGTAAAACACGCTAACCCTTGCGGTGTCGCGGTAGCAACTGATGCCGAAGGCGGTATCCGTAAGGCCTATGACTTAGCCTACGCCACCGACACTGAATCTGCTTTTGGCGGCATTATTGCCTTTAACCGTGAGCTGGACGCAGAAACGGCGCAAGCCATTGTTGATCGTCAGTTTGTTGAAGTGATTATTGCCCCTAGCATCAGCCAAGCGGCCCGTGATGTGGTCGCCAGCAAAGCTAATGTGCGTTTACTTGAGTGCGGCCAATGGCCAGAAGAGCGCAGTGCGAGCTGGGATTACAAGCGTGTGAATGGCGGTCTGTTAGTGCAGAGCCGTGATATTCAGATGATTACTGCGGATGATTTGAAAATCGTTACCCGTCGTGCCCCAACTGAACAAGAAATCCACGATTTAATCTTTGCTTGGAAAGTTGCCAAATTCGTTAAATCCAACGCCATTGTCTATGCGAAAAACCGTCAAACCATCGGTGTCGGCGCAGGCCAAATGAGCCGCGTGAACTCAGCGCGTATTGCTGCGATTAAAGCTGAGCAAGCGGGCTTAGAAGTCGCTGGTGCGGTCATGGCATCCGATGCCTTCTTCCCGTTCCGCGATGGTTTAGACAACGCAGCAAAAGTGGGTATCCGTGCAGTGATTCAGCCAGGCGGCTCTATGCGTGATGCTGAAGTGATTGCTGCAGCGGACGAAGCTGATATTGCCATGGTGTTTACTGGCATGCGCCACTTCCGCCACTAAGTTGCTCTACATAGGATTATTTGCATGAATATTTTAATTATTGGTAATGGCGGACGCGAACACGCACTGGCGTGGAAAGTTGCGCAAGATCCACGCGTTGAGAAAATCTTTATCGCACCAGGCAATGCCGGTACGGCCACTGAAGCGAAGTGCGAAAACGTGGCGATTAATGTTTTAGCAATTGATGAACTGGCTGATTTTGCTGAGCAGAACAATGTCTATCTGACTATTGTTGGTCCAGAAGCACCGCTAGTGGCTGGTGTTGTGGATACGTTCCGCAAGCGCAATTTAGATATCTACGGCCCAACCGCCGCA
Organism: Gammaproteobacteria bacterium; assembly: GCA_012513235.1. Taxonomy (GTDB): domain Bacteria; phylum Pseudomonadota; class Gammaproteobacteria; order Pseudomonadales; family Pseudomonadaceae; genus Denitrificimonas. Next base: position 849 of record JAAZCO010000048.1, on the reverse strand, counting down.
GCTGCGCAGTTGGAAGGCTCGAAGGCGTTTACTAAAGACTTCTTTGCGCGCCACAATATCCCCACCAGTAACTACGCGAATTTTACTGAAATAGAGCCTGCATTAGCTTACTTACGTGAGCAAGGCGCACCCATTGTAGTTAAAGCCGATGGTCTGGCTGCCGGTAAAGGTGTGATTGTGGCGATGACGCTGCAAGAAGCTGAAGATGCAGTCACCGATATGCTGGCTGGCAACGCCTTTGGTGATGCCGGTTCACGGGTGGTGATTGAAGAATTCCTCGATGGTGAAGAAGCCAGCTTTATCGTCATGGTTGACGGCGAAAACGTGCTGCCCATGGCCACCAGTCAAGACCACAAGCGTGTCGGCGATGGCGATACTGGCCCGAATACCGGCGGTATGGGTGCGTACTCCCCTGCTCCAGTGGTCACCGATGCGGTACACCAGCGCGTGTTAGATGAAATTATCTACCCAACCGTGCGCGGTATGGCAGCGGAAGGTAATGTTTACACTGGTTTCCTCTATGCCGGTTTAATGATTGATAAAAACGGTGCGCCGAAAATCATTGAATACAACTGCCGTTTTGGTGATCCAGAAACTCAACCGATTTTACTGCGCTTAGAGTCGAGCTTAATTCTGCTGATTGAAGCGGCATTAGCCAAAGCTTTAGATAAGGTTGAAGCACAGTGGGATCCGCGCCCAAGCTTAGGTGTGGTGCTAGCCTCTGGTGGTTACCCTGCTGACGGTTACAGCGCGGGCCACGAGATTAAAGGCCTCGATGCTGCCGCCAAACTGGACGGTAAAGTGTTCCATGCTGGTAGCAGCCTGAAAGACGGTAAGATCATCAACACC
>JAAZCO010000318.1 GCA_012513235.1 Gammaproteobacteria bacterium | reverse complement strand
GTACAAAACTCTTTTGATCAGCCTGTATTAGTCGATTTCTGGGCACAATGGTGCGCGCCTTGTAAAGTTTTAATGCCTATTTTAGAAAAAATCACTGGGGGCTATCAGGGTGAATTGTTACTGGCAAAAGTCGACTGTGACATTGACCAAGAGATTGTGGCTCGTTTAGGAATTAAAAGCTTACCGACCGTTGTGTTATTTAAAGATGGTAAACCTGTCGATGGCTTTACTGGCGCACAAAGCGAAGCAGACATTCGTACCTTATTGAGCAAGCATGTTGCCGAACCTGCTCAGCCTGTGGTTGATCCATTGCTGAGCGCGCAAGAGTTATTTGAGCAGGGCGAATTTGCTCAAGCTGAAGCCTTGTTAAAAGAGTTGCTCTCAGGTGATGATCAGCAACCTGCGGCATTGGTTTTATTTGCTCGTTGTTTAGTTGAGCGTGGCGCCTTAGCTGATGCAGAAGCGGTATTAAATTCTGTCAAAGATGACGAACAAAAGCATGCTATAGCTGCGGTACGTGCACAGTTGGCTTTTTTAAGACAAGCCGTAGATTTGCCTGATATGGCAGATTTGAAAACTCGCTTAGCTAAAAACGTAGAGGATGATGAAGCTGTTTTGCAGTTGAGTATTCAGCAACTGGCGCGTCAAAGTTATGAGCCAGCCTTAGATAACCTATTAAAGTTGTTTATTCGTAATCGTAGCTTTGCTGAAGGTGCTGCACATAAAACATTGCTGCAAGTATTTGAATTACTAGGCACTGAGCATCCCTTGGTCACGCTATATCGCCGTCGTTTATATCAGGCGTTGTATTGATCACATTCCTGTGGCCTTGGTGATTTAACGATGCACAGTTTTTATGCAATGTTACTGGATGCTTGGCGTCATGCGGGTACGCGTCAGCGCTTATTTGCGTTAGCGATACCGATGATTCTCAGTAATCTATCGGTGCCTTTAGTGGCGCTGGTCGATAGCGCCGTAGTTGGACGGCTGCCGCATGCCTATCAGTTAGGCGCTGTAGCTGTGGGTGGCAGCATCTATACCATGCTGGTTTGGACCTGTGGCTTTTTACGCATGGGCAGTACAGGTTTTGCTGCGCAAGCAGCAGGGCGTAATGATCAGCAAGCGCTGCGTTATATTTTACTGCAAAGCTTGTTACTGGTCTGTGTGCTGAGTGTGTTGTGTTTAGCGATTGTACTGCCACTGTTACCGCAGATCTTGCAATGGATGGACACCTCGGGTGATTTACAGAGTCTGGCTCAACAGTATGTGTTGATTCGTCTGTATGGTTTGCCAGCCGCCTTAATGATGCATGTGTTAGCTGGCTGGCTGCTGGGATTACAAAATGCCCGTGCCGCGTTATGGATGTTGTTGCTAGCTAACTCGGTGAATATTGTTTTAGATATTTATTTTGTCTTTGGTTTGCACTGGGAAGTGGCAGGTGCTGCGCGTGCATCGGTGATTGCTGAGTGGTCAGGTGCGCTACTTGGGTTGGCATTGGCTTGGCGTTATGTCGATAAAGGCCCATTACTCAACTTTTGGCAGCATCTGTTGCGTTGGGCCAGTTGGCGACCCTTGTTAGCAGTGAATCGAGATATTCTAATTCGCAGCTTAGCCTTACAAGCAGTGTTCTTTAGTGTGACTTTCCAGGGCGCACGTTTAGGCGATAACACTGTTGCGGCTAATGCCCTATTACTCAATGGTTTATTGTTGTGCTCTTATGCTCTGGATGGTCTTGCGCATGCTTTAGAAGCGCTGACGGGGCATGCGCTGGGTCAACAGGATCGGCGCGCATTGCAGCGTGCTTTATCGCTAGTGAGTATGTATGCGTTACTTGCCAGTCTGCTATTTGCTGTACTGTTTTGGTGGTTAGGTGATGTGTTTATTGCCTTGCAAACCAATATTGCTAGTGTGCAAGAGACCGCCTCGCAGTACCTGATTTACTTAGCGTTATTACCGCTGATTACAGTGTGGAGTTATGTGCTCGACGGCCTGTTTATTGGTGCGACTCGGGCTAAGGAAATGCGTAATTCGATGCTACTTGCGGTGCTTGTCTGTGCACCGGTAGCTTGGCTACTGCATGACTTGGGTAATCATGGCTTATGGATTGCGTTCTTACTCTTTATGGCGCTGCGTTCTGTGTTCTTAGGCGTGAGCGCGCGCCATATGTCTAGTTGGTTTCACAGGCCTTTATCCTGAAGCTTACGCTGCAAAATGGCTGGCATCAGACATAAAGCACAGAGCAATATCAGCGGCCACGACTGCCAGCGTAGATAAGGTGTTAGGCCTTGCATAGGTACTACTGAGCCGCGCAATACGGCTTGTTGAAACTGTGGCACAGTCGTGCTGATGGCACCTTGTGGATCAATCAGCGCGCTGACGCCATTGTTGGTTGCGCGAATCATCCAACGGCCCGCTTCAAGTGCGCGCATTTGCGCCATTTGTAAATGCTGCATCGGGCCGATAGAGGTGCCGAACCAAGTATCGTTACTGATGGTGAGCAAAATATCGCTTTGTGCAGCCAGCTCAGTGGCAAATTCTGGATAGACCACTTCATAGCAAATATAGGGCGCGATTTTATAGCCTTTAGCAGTCAGTGGTGCTTGTTGACTAGGGCCGCGAGCAAAGTCTGACAT
>JAAZCO010000317.1 GCA_012513235.1 Gammaproteobacteria bacterium | reverse complement strand
TTAGCGGCAGAGTAGAGCGGCTATAGAGGTCATGGTTGAGATACGCTTAAATATTGAAGAAGGCATCGATCGTAAAGATCTATTGCTGTTACGCGAGCGTTTTTTAAGCGTCAACCATGATCGCTTGCAGCGTGCCAATTTAGTTTTATCAGCACGCCAACAAACAGTCTCACGTTTGCTGCCGTTGTTATTGCATGTTAATCATCCTTTATTGCCGGGCTATGTTTCCAACAGCACACCTGCCGGTATCAGTGGCTATAAGCCCAGCACCTATCTAGTGCAAGAAGCGCAAGCCATCGCGCGTTCTTTTACTTATAAAGCGCCACGCGGTGCTCGCCAAGAACTGCCTTTGCACGCTCTGTTTTTAATGGGCAGTTTGGGCACTATTGCGCATGCTGAAAACAGTGATATGGATTTCTGGCTCTGCCATAGCTCCGAGCTGACATGGCAAGAGTTACAAGAACTACGCCAAAAATGTGATCTGTTAAGCACCTGGGCGCAGACTTTAGGTGCGACCGTTAGTATTTTTTTAGTTGAGCCTGAGCATTTTGTGCAAGGACACAATAACGGTCAGCTGTCGATTGACGATTGCGGTAGCACTCAGCATTATTTATTGCTGGATGAATTTTATCGTACGGCGCTGTGGCTCGCTGGGCGTACACCGCTGTGGTGGTATGTGCCGGCTGCCGAAGAGCATCGTTATACAGAATATTGTGCGACTTTATTAGCCAAGCGATTTGTCAGCAGTGATGACGTGATTGACTTGGGTGGTGTTGCCCAGATTCCTGCTGAAGAGTTTATTAGCGCAGGCATGTGGCAGTTGTATAAAGGTATTGAATCGCCCTTTAAATCCTTGCTGAAACTCTTGCTGATTGAGGTCTACGCCACTGAGCATCCGCAGGTGCAATGCTTAAGCTTGAGTTATAAGCAGGCTGTGTATGCTGACCAGTTAGATGCGAATGAGCTCGATGCGTATGTGATGCTGTATCGACGTTTAGAAGCCTATCTGCTTGAGCGTAATGAGTTGGAGCGCCTAGAGTTGGTGCGGCGCTGCTTCTATCTCAAAGTGGGCAAGCGCTTAACCCAAAGCCAGTTACGCCGCTCAAACAACTGGCGGCGGATTTTACTAGAACAGCTCACCCATGCTTGGGGTTGGCGCGCAGTACTGCTGAGCCATCTTGATCGACGTCACTTATGGAAAGTCCCGCAAGCCCAGAGTGAGCGCCGCTTGTTGGTACGCGAGCTGATGTACAGTTACCGTGCTTTAACTCAGCTTGGCTTGAAAATGCAAATTGAACCGGCGGTAGCAACGCGCGATTTAGCCGTCTTGGGTCGCCGTTTATATGCCGCTTTTGAGCGTAAAGCCGGCAAGGTTGAATATCTTAATCCAGGTATTGCCCCAGACTTATCAGAAGATATTGTCACTTTAGTTCAGTGTGTACCTGATGAACCGGAACAAGCTTATTGGGGCTTATTTAAAGGTGCCTTAGTGGGTGAGGAGTGGCGTGAATACTCACCGCTCAAGCGTGCTAAGGAGTTGCTGGCGGTCTTAGCTTGGGGTTACTTAAATGGCGTGATTGATAACTCCACGCGTTTGTCATTGGTTGCGCACAGCAGTGCTTTAAGTGAGCTTGAGTTACGCGGTATTTTAAAAAGCTTTAAGCAAGTGCTGGCCTTGCCTTTTACTGATGTCAGCGAAGATGCACTATTAGAAAGTAGCTACCCCAAAACTGTTTTGCTGTTGGTGAATGTGGGTATGGATCCGTTGCCAGAGCTCAGTCAGGCCAATGCGCACCTTGTCAGCGAGCACAGCGATGCGCTGAATTTTTCCGAGCAGGGTATCAACCTTGTCTTAAGCATTGATCAAGTGGTGCTCAATAGTTGGAACGAATTGGTGGTCAGTCGCTTCAGTGGTGAGCATGCGTTACTAGAGTGTCTAAGTGAATTACGTACCAGTTGTGGGCAACACAGCGCCCACGCCCAGATTCATGTGGGTAGCTTTTGTAAAAACCAAGCACCGCTGATTGCTAAGCGTGTTGAGCAGGTGGTCACCCAGGTTTTTGCGCATACTCAGCGCGGTACTGATGCGCGTTATTTGCTACAAATACAAGAGCAGTTGCATGTGCTGGAGTGGCGTGCAGGGCGGGCTGGTTATATGAGCTTTGCCGGTCAAGCGCAGTTGCTTGAGTATTTGTCACAAGAGCAGGCTGATTATATTTGCTGGCGCGTTGATCAGTATGTTTTACCAGATCAGGCGCTCAATCAAGCATTACAGAACCT
>JAAZCO010000316.1 GCA_012513235.1 Gammaproteobacteria bacterium | reverse complement strand
TCTTTTACAGAATAACCGCGTTCGGTTATTTGTTTGATGGCCTCAGCTTTGAATTCAGGTGTAAAACGTTGTCTTGTCATGATGCTCTCCTAAAGGTTTATTCTAACTTAAGGAGTGTCTAGTGTTTTAGGGGAAGTCCAAACCGACAAATCAAATACAGCGTATGCCCTTGCTGCACCAAACCGTAAGGATGAATGATGCGTTCAGGCTTACCTTTATAGGTAGCAGAAAACTTGCGATTTTCCAGTACCGCCTCATAAATCAGCCCGACTGCTTCTGCATCGACTTGCGGTGCCTGCAAAAAATGCTGCGGCACAACGCGCACTTTACTCATCCAGTCGTGGTACTTGCTGGAGTTGTGCTGACGCAGCTGCGCTTCGGCTTCTAACTGCCACGGTTCTAGATATTGCAAAACTTGCCGTGGTAATAGGGATTGCAAATGCTCCATAGCCATTGACACCGTCAAGGCGGTCACTGCATCCATGCCAGGAAAGGCTAAGTGCTGGCTGCCTTTAGTAAACGCCCAAGCTACGCCAGTTTTACCTCGGCCTGTGGGTGTGTTTTGCACTAGAGGAAAGTGACTTGATAGGCTAACCAAATCACGTTGCACAGTGCGCAAGCTCACAGGATACCCAGCATCCTCTAGTCGCGCACGCAGCTGTTGGCTACTAATCGAACGTGGTTCGCGCGGAACCTGTTGTAGCAACAATAATAAACGTAAAGATGAGTCTGCCATGCTGCACCCGCAAAATTAAATGACAAATAGTGTCGCATTAGAGTGGCATCATTACACCTCAGTCGCAAGCAACGTATCCAGAGGTGAATAATGAGATTTCTGAGACCGCATCTTTCAGCAGCCCACTATAACGAGACCTTAAACCCTCGCGTACGCCAATGGATGTTAACGCTGCTCGTCCCTTTGGGCGGTATGTTTACCTATGCATCCGATGACATTGTCAGCGATGCGTTGCTGCAAGCCCTGTTTGATTTCGATGACGCTGATATCGAGCTGTCCAAAGCTGAGCTACACAGCTTGCTGCGCAAAGAATATCGAAAGTGTTCAAATACACCGACTCGTTTGCCTGATGTTTTACAGAGCAATGTTGCGCAACTGGCCAAGCTGGTCAATTTAGATAGCGTGGAACGCTCTATTTTAGAATTTGCTGTCGCGCTCTCAATGGATGCACGCTTAACCGATGCCGCCGATCTGCTCGGCGACCTGAATACGGCCAAGATGTTCTATAGCTTAGCGAAGCTGTTGAACTGTCCTGAAAACGAGATCCGTGTCGCCTTATCCCGTGACGGCGCTTTAATGCGTACGGGCATCTTTAATTTAGGTAATTTTGATGATGGTTTTTTAACGCAAAAGTTACGGGTGCTGTCTGCGTCCTTTGCTGACACCTTGTATTGCGGCGCAGTCAGCCCACAAGCCTTGCTGCGCAACGAGATAAAAAAATCAGCTCCAGCACAGCTCAAGCTAAAAGATTACCCAAGCTTGTCTGAGCATTTGGATATTTTGTTGCCGTATTTAGAACACAGTGTGCAGCAGCGCAGTACTGGGGTGAACATTCTTTTGCATGGCCAACCAGGCACAGGCAAAACTGAGTTGGCGCGTTTGCTGGCTAAACTCAATCATAGTCAGCTCTATGAAGTGGCCAGCGAAGACAGCGATGGCGACTCTGTAACCAGTCAGTACCGTTTAAATGCTTACCGCGCAGCACAACACTTCTTTGCCAGCAACGATAGCATGCTGGTGTTTGACGAGGTGGAGGATATTTTCAGTGAAGACGCTAATCCCTTCAGCCAAAAATCAGCGCTTGCCAGTAAAAATAAGGCATGGATCAATTTGATGCTGGAACACAACAGCATTCCAACGATTTGGATCAGTAACAGCATCAATCGTATGGATCCAGCCTTTGTGCGGCGCTTTGATTTTGTTATTGAGGTACCGCTACCGAATCAAGAACAACGCGCAAAATTGCTCAAGCGTTATAGCAAAGGTTTGCTGGATAAAAAAACCTTACGAGGCTTGGCAGATCAGGAGCAGCTCAGCCCTGCGGTGATAGAGCGCGCCGCTCATGTAGTAACCAGTATTGCTGCAAAACTTGAAAACCCTGCGCAAGCGATGCAGTTACTGATTGATAGCACCTTAAAGTCACAAGGTTACTCGACAGCCCAACCTGCCGAGCAGCAGGCAACTGCGCAGTTGTATGATCCGGCTTTTATCAGCGCTGATGTTGATTTGGCTGCTCTGACTGACGGGCTTACTGCACACCCCAATGCGCGCTTATGTTTATACGGTCCACCCGGTACAGGAAAAACCGCTTATGGTCACTGGCTGGCTAAGCAACTGAATAAGCCTTTACTGCTCAAACGTGCTTCCGATTTGCTCGGTGCTTATGTTGGCGAAAATGAACAGAACATCGCTAAAGCGTTTAAACAGGCAGAGGAGCAAGATGCGGTCTTGATGATTGATGAGGTTGATAGTTTTCTCAGCGATCGCCGTGGTGTTAAACGTAGCTGGGAAGTCAGCATGGTCAATGAGATGCTCACGCAAATGGAAAGCTTCTCCGGTATTTTTATTGCTTCGACCAACCTAATGGATGGTCTTGATCAAGCAGCATTGCGTCGCTTTGATTTAAAGGCGAAGTTTGGTTTTTTAACGTCCCAGCAAGCTTGGAAACTTTTCTGCAGCTACTGCAAACAATTTGGTTTATCTCACCGGCAGAAAAACCTACAGCAACAATTATCAATGTTGGAGTATTTAACCCCTGGAGACTTTGGAGCTGTGGCACGGATGTCGCGCTTTAGCCCACTGCCAAGCACAGAGGCTTTTATCCAAGCATTAAACAGTGAAGTTAGCCATAAAGAGCAAGCTAAAAAACGTCGGATTGGGTTTTAACTTGCTACTTAGTGAGGATTTTATCTAGCCATCAATTTTATTTGCTCTGTATGTTTTTCGCACTAAACATGAGACCTAGTCTTTGAGTTATCGCTGGTTGGGTAATCCCCCAAAAAAATGTCTCTCACTGAAGTGCATGTTCGTTTTACCGGTATCGTTTGAGAGTGGCAGACTGTTAGCATGCAGCTATAGTCAAGGCGAACCCTTAAAATGAATTAGCATTTAGCTCTTAGCGCGTAGTCGGTGTGCGCTATAAGCGATACCTACTGTCACTGAGTCGTAATACCGCTCATAAATTTCATATGTCAGCTAAAGCAAACGCTGGTAAACAAAATAGAGAAGAGACAAGCGCATGAGCCAATTGGGTTGGATAGATTTTTCCCCTGATGAAAGAGATAAAGTTAACAACGTTTTAGCAATGTTATCAGAGCCAGGTACGTTAGATGAGCTGGGGATAGGTCAAATACGAGATGCTTATGCCGATGCTTTGTTCCCCGGCATATCCACTATCCAAACTCGTGCTAAATACTTTATTACCATCCCGCGCATTATTCGTGATTATCAAGAGTTGCCGCCCGCTAAAAAGAAACAGGGATTAGGGCAGTACATGAAAGAGCGCGAGAATGAAATAGCCCAAGTGTTAGCCAGTTATGAAGATGGTGAAAAAGGCATTATAGGTCTGACGCGTATTCATAGTGGTGGCGTTGAAAGGAGACCCTCGATAATTTATTGGAATGGGCTGCGCACCTTTGGCATTCTTAAAAAAAATGGATCATTCGCCGATTATTGCCGTGCTATGGATGCTATGCCATCGCATACGAGTATGGAATTAGCTGAAACGGCCGAAGGCAATGATGACAAGCAGAGCCGGCACACAAATCTTGTGAATTTGCCCGATAGGCCCATTGATTGGATGAGGCGAGATACCCTGAGTCTTAAACTGTCGGAAAAAGAAGCTGTATTTTTGAAAGGAAAGCTAATAGAAACACCTAATATTCAGCACAGTTTACCAAGCCAGTTATTCCTACATGATTTGGTTGATAAGGCTATTGAGCTTGATTCCTTTGACCAGTTGGCAAAGCTAGTGCTTAGCGATAATAATATTAGTGCTGAATGCAAGGAGAACACTCAGCTGGCGAATGAGTTTAGTCTGGCTATTGAAGGGGCGCATATTCGCTACAATATTTTAGCGGCAAGAAACAATAGCGCTAACGATGCTGTCGCTATTTACGAAAAAGAGTATGAGACCTGGAAAAAGCAAGTGGATGGCCTAAAGCTGTTCAATAATGTCAGCGCAGATCGCTGGTTGTCTATCTTTGCTGGTGGTACTAACCACTCATTAAATAGCAGAACGAGGGGTTTTGTTATTGATTTTTGTCGACTCCAACATACCAATAGCCCATTGGTAGAGCTCGATAAAATGATAGAAAAGCAAGCTATTGAGAATAAAGGCGCACGTAGCTTATTAAAAAAGAAAATAAACCGTGAAGACTGGATATGGATAGGCATTCGTCGACTGGATTACCGTTGGGGCTCTGCAAAAATTATCTTGCAGGATATCAGGGGTGGCCTAAATGCTTGAGCCTAAAAACGACAGGTTATGTTACGGCGAGCAGCTCATCCCGCCGGATGGTTTTGATTTTGATGCAGCCATCGCAACCACTTATAGTTTGGATTTGAATGCGCTATTAGCTGTACCTATTGCGTTATGTTTTAGAAATACGCTGGATGGTGATTTAAAAGGTGAAAAACTGGCACTGTTGGAAGCAATAGGCCAAGTCAAAGGTCGGCTAAAGGTTTTTTATCAAAAAGGTAACATCAGCTATCCGCCTAAATTCAATCGTTTATATACTTTTCTTGAGCCGTGTTTGCACGCTGTTGTACCCGAAGGCGGGGCTTTTTCTTCCTTTCACCCCAAGCTATGGCTGCTACGGTTTGTTGAGACGGTAGCAGGCAATAAAAAAGCAGAAGTGCGTTATCGTTTAATCGTGTTATCGCGTAATTTGACCCTTGATCGAAGCTGGGATGTTGCGGTAACGCTAGACGGCATTGTGGGGAAGAGAAAAGTAAATGATTCTGCTATGCAATCACTGCATGTGTTTATCGAAAAGCTCATAGCGCAAGATAAAAGCTTCTTGCCAGGCTCTACTATGCTGCAAGAACTCAGAAAAGTGGATTGGCAACTACCCGAACCCTTTAATGATTATCAACTATTGATAGGCGGTGGTGGCCTAGCCCAGCCATTGCGCTTTGATAAAGAACACTATGATGATTTGCTGGTGGTTTCCCCTTTTCTAAAAAGCACGGGTGGTGGTATTGCCGCATTGGATTACTTGGCAACCCTAACAAGTAATAAGGAGAATCGCTGGCTTTTTAGTCGGGCAGAAGAACTCGATGCCATAGGTGAGGAGAAGCTGTCAGGTTGGCAGTGCTTTGCTATGAATCCTGCCATCGTCAATGGCGAAGAGCGTCACGAAATTCGCAGTGATGCGGCTCAGCGAGAAATTCAAACTCAAAATTTACATGCAAAGTTGATTGTTGCACGTTCCGGCAGCCAAGCTATTTGGCATATTGGTTCCGCGAATGCCACTACTGCTGCCCTTGGTGATACTGATAGCAGCAAGCCTAGAAATACCGAGGCAATGTTAATGTTGTCAGGAAAAATCAGCAAAAGAAATACAATCGGCCCGCAGCAGCTACTAGAAGAATGGATGCCAGAAGAAGGTTCGCAAGTGTTCATTGAACATGAGTTTAGTGAACTCGAGGTGGTTAAAGATGAATCCCAGACACAGTTGCTTAGGCGTACCGTGCATCAGCTTATTAGCGGCCGATGGATTTTGGATGCAACACTGGATACATCGGCTAGTCACTACACGCTGACATTAAAGACGAGTGTCGATGGCGTGGATTATAACAAGGTAGCAGTTACTGTTGGGCGGCTGGACATTGCAGGATCTTGGGATCTTGCTCAACACATGTTATGGGAAGACGTTAAGTTAACCAGTATCTCTGCTTTGCTTCCTATTACTGTCAAAGTAAAAAATAGTGATCTACACAAGCGTCTGATCATCGCTGCTAAGCTCACTATTGAAGGCGGTGATACTCGCCATCAGCAGATCATGCGAGAGATGGTAGACACTCCAGCTAAAGTGATGGATTACCTTTGTCTTTTATTACAAGTAACACCTGATAAAAATGACTGGTTAAGCCTTGATTCTCAAACTGGAGAAGCAGGTAACGATGGGGATTTTATGCTATCAGGCTCACCCGTTTTCGAGCAGTTACTGATTGCTTCTTCTCGTCACCCACAAGTTCTTAAACGAATCGATTCCGCTATTAAACGTTTAAAATTGGCAGGGGCTGAGATACCAGAAGAGTTTTCGATGTTATGGAAGCATTTCGAGAAGGGAATTCGCTAATGGAAGCCATTGCACTAATCGACGATACATTAGCCTCTTTAAAAGATTTCCAAAAGGCAACGGTAAAATCGGCGATTCACAGTTTTGACTCTGGAGCTAGTCAGCGCGTATTAGTTGCTGACGAGGTGGGCTTAGGTAAGACTATTGTCGCCAAAGGGGTTATCGCTGAATTATTAAAACAGCGCTTATTCAATCAAAAAAAGGGTGGAAAAATAACACCCTTACGTGTGACCTATATCTGCTCCAATCTTACGCTAGCGGATGAAAACAGAAAGAAGCTGGCAGTATTTTATGGAGAGCATCAAGAGAAGTATGTGCGGCAGCCGTCCTATAGTCGTCTGCTGGATACTGCTGTAACGCTTAGCTCTGAAGGGGATGAAGGTAAGATTCTGGAAGTGTGTTCGTTAACGCCTTCCACCTCCTTCAATCTGACACGCGGAGAAGGCAATTGGCGTGAAAGGATGATTATATTTGCTGCGTTAATTGATAGCCCAGATTTGTATCGCTACCGCAGAAAACTGAGTAATTTTTTTAGTGGCTATGTTAGTAAAGATAATTGGCGCGAGCGTGAAAAATCCTTCATAAAGGATAAAACGCTGGATAGCGCTATTGTTGCTGAATTTCATCAGAGACTGATAGAGCAAATTTCAAATAAAACGTCTTTTGGTCATGCTTTATCTAGCTGCACTTGGCTAGATGCCATATTAGATTTCTGTAGTGGTGGATCCAAGCTAACAGGTTATGAAAATGCTTTTAGAGCGTCTCTACGTTCATTAATGGCTGAGGTTTGTGCTAAGAAGCTGACGGCAGATTTGTTTATTTTGGATGAGTTTCAGCGTTTTAAAGCCCTGCTCAATAGCAATCAAGAAAATGAAGAGTCACTGATAGCCAAAGAGATTTTTAATAAAAAGCAAAGCAAAATATTATTGCTATCAGCAACACCGTTTAAGGCTATATCGCAGGCAGAAGATGATGAAGAGGGTGATTCTCACGCCGAAGAGCTGAATTATCTACTAAATTTTTTGACCCTATCAAATCAAAGATTGTTACTTGAGTACGAACACAACCGCAAAGCACTGCAACAGCAAATATTGCAACTAAAGGATGCTGACTATAGTTTTTCAGCTATTGAGTCACAGCATAAATTGGCTATTGAGAATCTTTTGGGGCCTTTTTTGTGTAGAACAGAGCGGGCGCAGATAAGCGATGGTTATGAAAATTTGTTTTGTTCGTCTGTGCCTGATGATATGGAACGCATCAAGGATTTTTCAACAGGGGATATTGAAGCTTTTAAAGCCTTAGACCAGTTAGGCTTAGCTTTACAAGAAAATCATCCCGGCAGGTCGGCTTCCCAACTGATGGAGTTTTATAAAGCGGCGCCTTGGCCACTGTCATTTATAAGTGGCTATCAGTTTAAAAAAAACCTGGATGAGTCCTCACATGAAAGTGATATAAAAAAAGCGCTGAAGAAATCCGCGCCAGCTTGGCTGTTACAAAGTGATATCCAGTCTTACAAGATAAATCTTGAACAAGCGCCACATGCTAAAATGCGAGCACTAACCAAGCAGCTTTTTAAAGACAATAGTGAAGAGTTGCTCTGGGTTCCGCCATCATTGCCTGATTATCCGTTGCAGGGCAGCTTTGAAAATCAGCAAGACTTCAGTAAAACATTGCTTTTTTCATCGTGGGCGATGGTGCCACGCGCATTGAGTGGTCTTATTTCCTACGAGTCTGAGCGGCGCTTATTGCACAAGAGGCAAGGCCTTAAAAAAGCGTATTTTAAAGATGCATCACATACACCTAAAATACGTTTCGATGAAAGCTCTAGCTGGGTTGGCTGGTCTTTGGTGTATCCATCAAAAACGCTCATCGATATGTCTTTGCCGGCAGGCGACTCATTGTCTTTTGATGAGTTGTTAACGCAGCGCATTGTTGCGATAAATGAAAAGCTGTCGAGGCTACTACCCCTTGCTGAAGAAGTGACGAAGAGAAGTGATCGTTGGTATGCGATTGCACCGATGCTATTAGATTTGCATGGTGGCAATGACGGCTATTTTTATGAATGGCTGAGCGAGCAGAGAAAAAGCATCAGCAAGCGCAAAGATAATAAAGGTATAACAGCACAATTTGAGGTTTTATCTAGCTTTCTCGAAGATGAGCATCTTGCACTAGGATCGATGCCAGTTGATCTAGCCGAGTATCTTGCTTATTTATCCATTGCTGGGCCAGCAGTTTCTATTTATAGAGCCTGGCGTAATAACTGGCCTGCAGAGGCTAGTATGTATGCATCATCTGCAACGGCAGTGGCTTTTGCCGTTGTTTCTATGTTCAACAAACCTGAGTCTGAAAGCATTCTCGGCAAGCGATATGGGAAATTAAAATACTTTGATGCGATTGCTCGCTATTGCACTGATGGTGGCTTTCAGGCAGTGGCCAATGAATACGCGCACTTGCTAAAAGGGGATGGTTTTTCAATGCGTTGCGAAGGTCATTCTGCAACTGAAAGAATGATTGAAGTATTATCCCTCATGACTAGTAATGTTGCCTGTCAGTTTTCTGAGAATAGATCTAAGTCGAGTGAAAATAACGAATCTCAAGCTAAGAACAAACACTCATTGCGCTGTCACTACGCTGTGCCTTTGGGTACACAGGAAATGAGCTCAGATGCTGCAGTGCAAAGGGTGGGTAGTGTGAGAGATGCTTTTAACTCACCGTTTAGGCCTTTTGTTTTAAACTCAACATCTATCGGGCAGGAAGGCTTGGACTTTCATTGGTATTGCAGTCAGATCGTACATTGGAATTTGCCAGCCAATCCTATCGATATAGAGCAGCGTGAAGGTCGTATTAATCGATATAAATCGCTGACTGTGAGAAAACGATTAGCTGAAGTTTATAAAGAGAAATGCACGCTGGAAGAGGGTGATCCTTGGCGGCAACTATTTCATTTTGCTGATACTGAGACGTCTAAAAATGGCAGAAGCAGTGACTTAGTTCCCTATTGGCATTTGCCAGAAGGTAGCGCAAAAATAGAACGCTTTGTACCGATGATGCCTTTAAGCAGAGATGTCTTGAAACTTGATCATGCATTGAGAGTGCTGGCTATCTATCGACTAGCATTCGGCCAGCCAAGGCAAGAGGAGTTGCTGGATAACCTGCTTAAACGTGATTTCAAACCTGAAGAAATTGAGCTGATAACTAAAAACTTGGTAATTAATCTTTCGCCAATGAAGCGTTAAAACTGTGTTGTAGGCAGGTCGTTCCATGAAGAAGGGGGTAATCCCCCCGTTTATAACAGGGTTCAAAAGCAGCCAGTGATGATGTGTTTATTACGTCCAGCACCTTGGCTTCTGTGACAGATCTATAGCTTGGCATATTAATTACTATACGCGTTGTGGGGGGCTTATCAGTATCCGTCATACTCCTTTTTGTGCTATCAAAAAGGAGTATGATTGGACCCCCATAGAGCCATATTTGAATGTGGAAAGAGATCGTTTTTGATTTAAATAGTGCGACCATTTTGTGACAATAGTTTGAGCTTTAATTTTTGAGGCTGATTTGAAGATCGCAAAGTGTCACTAAAGTACCTGTCTATTTTGTTGTATTTAAAGGGGTCTAGGGTGGTTGTGCTGTATTTGGTATTTTAACGTAATTTTATCGGATATTAAGTTGTCCGATATTTATCCCCTCCTAAGGGAAGCAGGTTCAAGTCCTGCAGGGCGGACCATTTTGATCTTTCCCCTTATTGGTCGCAAAAGCTGGTTTTTATGTTTGAGACCAGATTGAGACCAAGCTGTTTTTTCTCAAAGTCATACTGCCAAAAGTAAGCGTCCGGTAAAACGGTCATCCTCCCATTTATAACAGGGCATCTAGTCAATTAAGCCAAACTTAGACTTTTGAGAGAATTGAGAGTGACATAGTGGCGTTCTTTTTCATAAACTCTGCCTCACTGCTGTTTATGCAAGCTTGGGGTAGTGTGATGAGAGAGAAAGCTAGATCAACAGCTCAAAAAAACCATAAAATCGCTTATTGTAGAACTGTTTTTTCTTGTGTTTTATTTTGGATGGTAAGTGCTGTTGTACAGGCAGCTGCGCCGACCGATATTGGGCAAGGTAGTGTTGAATTGACCCACTTTCCCATGGAGTATTTTACTGATACTTCGCAAACACTGGACTATAGATCGGTTCGCCAAGCAGATTTTCACGACACCATGAGTAGCACGACCTTGGGTACTGGGGCGGCAGTGACTTGGTTCCGTGTCACGCTGCACAATACACAGCAGCAAGACAAGGAGTTGTTTCTCAATTTACCTAAGGCTTATCACGTGCGCTCGGTTGAGATCGTTGAGGAGCGTGCGGGTCAGTTGATCAACCAAGCCTCAATTGACCTAAATAATGCCAGTGATCATCCGCTGATGTATCGCGGCACTGTCGTGTACCCTTTTATGCTGCCTGCGGGGGAGACAACGGTGCTGTATGTGCGTAGCCATGTGTACTCGCACCAGTGGTTTTCTCTAGCAGTTTACGATGAAGAACATTCTCGCCGAGCGCTGGCAGCGGGTCATTTAGATATCGCATTGCTTGTAGGTATGATGGTGGCGTTGGTGTTCTATAATTTCTTGCTGTATTTCGCCACCAGCAAAAAAGAAAATTTCCTCTACTCTTTGTACCTTATTTCAGGTTTGGTATGGATTGCGCTGTCATATGGCTTGATTAGTAATGCGTTTAATGTCTATGGCGACCCTATATTTATTTTGAATCTTTCGGTATTTAGTATGCCGATTTTTCTCTTGCTGTTTATGATGTCAATTTTTGAAACGCGCCAATTTTATCTAAAAGAGCATCGTGCGCTGCAGGGCATCTTAGCGCTGTTGGTTGTAGCGTTTATCTATGGTTTATTTGACGTGAGCAGAGCCTTGAAACCCTCGGCAGGTTTGGCTGCCTTAATGATGGTGATTACGTTTTCGGTCAGTATTTCACTGTTTCGTAAGAAAAACCCGCTGGCTAAGTTTTTCTTAATAGGCCACTCGCTTTTCGTTGCATTTAACTTATTTGCCGTGCTGTATTACAGCGGTGTGGTGCAACCCAATTACATTAATAGTCATGGTGTTGGCATTGGTATCGTACTGGAAGCGCTAACGCTGGCATTTATTATTTCCTACCGAATTAAAATCTTAGAAGATATTCGCTCTAAGCAAGATGAGCTGAAAGTACAGGCTTCTACTGATCCTCTAACGCAACTCTATAATCGTCGGCATTTTATGACTGAAGGCCAGCATTTAGCTAAAAAGATTCAGGCGCAAGCAAGTTCAATGTCGGTTCTGATTGCTGATATTGACCACTTTAAGGTGGTTAATGATACCTATGGTCATATTGTAGGTGACTCAGTGTTGGTGGGTGTCGCCGGTGTGTTTCAGCGCTTGAGTCGAGATAAAGATATTGTTGCGCGTTTTGGTGGGGAGGAATTTGTGATTCTTTTGCCGGAAACAAGCTATGCGCAAGCGCTGGAGTGTGCCGAGCGCATTCGCCAAGGGGTTGCCGAGTATAACTTGCAAATAAGCGATACAGTAACATTGAAAATCACCATCAGCATTGGAGTAACTCATGTTGATGTGAAGGCCTCAGAGTCGCTAGAAAATGCTATTAATCGAGCTGATAAAGCCTTGTATCAAGCGAAAGAATCAGGTCGCAATCGTGTGTGTGGCGCAGAAATATTCCACTCTTAAACGTGTCATGCAGTGCTACGCAAAGCTAAGCAAGTGCAGCACTGCAAGGTTAAAAGTGTGGAAAAACGTGATTCCCATAGGTCGTTGAGTCTAGCTTGGCATGCAATTACCGCTGTATACCACTGTGCTGTGCTCACCGGAGAAGTCGCTGATTTTCACTGAGTTGATGGTGAATGAACTCTGATTGATCAGCCATTCGCCCTCAGAGGTTTTCTGAAATCCATCCAGATAATAACCGCCCAGTTCAACACTGGTTTTGTCTTGGGTGTTGATGCTTTGAAAGCGCATATTGATTTTGGTTTTGGCTGAGTCTTCGCTCAGAGCCAGAAAAATTGGATTTTGGGCATGGTGCATATCCACAATATGCGCGTGGCAGCCGAGCTTTTTAAAAATATCGACAAAATCTTCCCGCGTATTAAATTGGCCGATATGACCAAAGTTAATATCGACTTCGCCAGGCATAAAACAGGCTGTCACTAAGTCAGGTTGCTTCTCGTCACAAGCGTTGAGGTAGCGGTATTTTAACTCGAGGATAGCCTGCTTATCTTCTAATGCTTGTAGACGCTGTTCGATGGTTATTGAGTGTTTCATTCTGAACCTTTTATTGTGATTTTTATTGACCAGCTTTGATGTTAAAGCTTCGGTTTTTAATTTCAAAACAAATACATGCCAGTGACATTGCTGTTGAAGTTTTGTTTTTACTCGGTCAGGCTGTTGGATGGATATTACACAGCGGTGTTTTGAAAAACACCGCGCATTTAGACGAGGTCAGCAATGCAACTACAACAAAAACAAGTCGCCATTGTCACCGGAGCCAGCCGTGGAGCAGGCCGAGGCATTGCCTTAGCTTTAGCCAAGCATGGCATGATTGTCTATGTCACAGGGCGCAGCACTGAAGTCGGTAGCGCCTTAGGATGGGATGGGTCGGTATTGCCAGGTACGGTGTATGAAACTGCTGAGCAGATCAATCAAGCTGGCGGTACGGGAATTGCTGTGGTGTGTGATCACAGTGATGACGCGCAAACCGCAGCGTTATTTGCTCAGGTTGAAAAAGAGCAGGGGCGCTTAGATATTTTGGTTAACAATGCGGCGTTTATTCATGGCCAGTTGATTGAGCAAAAGCCTTTTTGGGAAAAAGAGTTGGATGCCTGCAAAATTCTGGATGTGGGCTTGCGCTCAGCCTATGTTGCCAGCTGGCATGCGGCAAAAATCATGGCACGTCAAGGCAGTGGTTTGATTATGTTTGGCTCGTCCTTTGGTGCCAGTTGCTATATGCACGGACCTGCCTATGGCGCACAAAAAGCCGGTATTGATAAGCTGGTGCATGATATGGCTGTTGATTTTAAGGATACGGGTGTGCGTACCGTATCGATCTGGATGGGACCCTTGCTCACCGAACGCTCAGCGCTTGCTGAGGGTGCGAGTCAAGACGAGCAGTACGCACAGTTTATGGCTACGGCTGAGTCACCCGAGTTTATTGGTGAAATTGTGTATGCCATTGCTAAGGATCCTAAGGGTGATGAACTCAGTGGTCGTACGTTGATTGCTGCAGAGATTGCTCAGCGCTTTAATATTACCGATCGAGGAGGTTTGCAGCCGCCATCCTACCGTGAGATGTTAGGTGCGCCGCATGAGCCCAATCCGGCAGTGATTTATTAAGTAAATGTTATGCGCTCGGCAGGTGCAATGTGGGGTTGAAAAGTTCCTTTGGGGACTTTTAATGCGTATCACTTGCTGAGCTCAATAGTTTTATAATTATGAGAGTTACAATTATAAAATTATTGTCACAGACAGCCACTTAAATGTGCTAAAAGTAGAGTCACTGATTAATTCACTATGATGCGCTCAACAGCTGCATAGATGTCACGATGAGTCTTAACAGAAGGGAGGAGTAAAAGTAGCTGCTGCATCGTTTTGCACGCTTCACAATAACTTTATCTCTGCGAGGACACCATCATGAGCGATAAGCCTCTTCTTGAATGGACACCTTCACGGCGGCAGTTTCTTGCTGCTACTTCTGTTGCGACTGCTGTTAGCGTCTTACCTTCTTGGACCTATGCGGCTCAGTCCGATACTGTTCCCCTTGAGCAATACCTTCCTGAATACTTCAATGCAACCGAATGGGCCTTTGTCATGGCGGCAACCGCACGCCTGATTCCCTCTGATGGCGATGGTCCTGGCGCGTATGAAGCGCGCGTTCCGGTATTTATTGATCGTCAGCTAACAACTTCATATGGCCTCGGTGCCGATTGGTATATGCAAGGGCCGCACATGCCCGATGCTGATCCTGCGCTGGGTTTTCAAACGCCGCTGAACCCTAAGCAAATCTATCGTCAGGGGATAGCTGCTATTAATACGTGGTGTGAGCAAAGTCACGGCAAATCCTTCGACAAGCTTGAATCTGCGCAGCAGGATGAGGTGCTGACTGGTGTACAGCAAGGCAGCATCAATTTAGGCGCAGAGTTGCGAGATTTCTTTACTGTGCTGCTTGGCAATACCAAGGAGGGCTATTTTGCTGATCCTAAGTATGGCGGTAACCACAACATGCTAGCGTGGTCGTATATCGGCTTCCCTGGTGCGCGGGCGAGCTTCAAAGAGTGGGCGGGCCAACATAACGTACCTTACCCTTTGGGGCCTGTTTCAATTTCTGGCGAGAGGGCATAGTCATGGCACGTCAAGATCCTAAGAAAGATGTGGTTATCGTTGGTCTCGGTTGGACTGGCGCTGTACTCGGTATGGAGATGGCAGAAGAAGGCCTTGAAGTTCTAGCGCTCGAGCGAGGAGAAGACCGCGATACTGTACCTGATTTTAAATACCCCAATATTGCCGATGAGCTTAAATACGGTATCCGTTATGACCTGATGCAGAAACCATCAGCGTCAACCCTAACCATACGTCGTACAGAGAGCGAGACGGCATTACCTTATCGGCAGTTGGGCTCATTCTTACCCGGTGATGGTGTAGGTGGTGCTGGCTCGCACTGGAACGGTCACACTTGGCGGCCACAGCCTGAAGAGTTGCGCTTACGCTCCTATACCATTGAGCGTTTTGGTCAGCAAACCATCCCTAGCGATATGCTCTTGCAAGATTACCCAGTGAGCTACGATGAGTTGGAGCCGTACTTTGATCGCTTTGAGCGCATGTCAGGTATTTCTGGGCTGGCGGGTAACTTAAACGGAAAAATTATCCCAGGTGGCAACCCCTTTGAAGGCTGGCGCTCAGCGAATTATTGCATGCCACCTTTGCAGCAAACCTATGATGCCACCTTGTTTGCTGAAGCCGCTAAGGCCATGGGCTATCATCCGTTCCCACGGCCCGGTGCGATAGCGTCAGAGTCCTATGTGAATGAATACGGCATGCAGTTAGGCCCCTGTAGCTTCTGCGGTTTCTGTGAGCGCTATGGTTGCTACAACTATTCTAAAGGCTCACCGCATGTGTGTATTTTGGATGCGTTAAAACGCAAACCGAACTTTTCTTACAAAACCAAAGCTGAAGTGTTGCGCGTTGAATTAGCCGCCGATAAAAAAACGGCTACGGGCGTGACTTACTTTGATCACCGTACCGGTGAAGAAGTCTTTCAGCCGGCTGATCTAGTGATTCTGTGTGCTTATCAACTGCACAACGTCCATCTGATGTTGGTGTCAGGCATTGGCCAACCTTACGATCCAGCCACTGGTGAAGGTGTCACGGGTCGCGGTTATGCCTACCAAATGAGCGGTGGTGTGCAGATGTTCTTTAAGGATAAAGAGTTTAACCCGTTCGTGGGTACTGGCTCCAACGGTATGGTGATTGATGATTTTGGTATCAATCAGATCGATTTCGCTCGTGAAGGCTTTATTGGCGGCAGTTACATTTCCAGTGGTACGGCGAACGGGCAGCCGATTCGCTCGATGCCATTACCTTCCGGTACGCCGGCTTGGGGTAAAGGTTGGAAAGAGGGTATTGGTCAGTGGTATGGCCATGCCATGAGTATCGGTTCGCACGGTTCTTGTATGTCTTACAAAAACTGCTATTTGGATCTCGACCCAACCTATAAAGATGCGTTTGGTCGGCCCATGTTGCGTATGACCTTTAACTGGAACGAAAACGATATCCGTATGACGCAGTTTATGCGCGGCAAAATGGAAGAAATCGCTACTCACTTAAAGCCTGATCTGATGCAGTCGGGCTTCAAAAAAGAAGGTGCGATGTATGATGTGCGACCTTATCAGACCACGCACAACGTGGGTGGCACAGCCATGGGTGAGGATCCGAAAACCTCAGTGCTCAATCGCTATCTGCAAGCGCATGATGTGCACAACGTATTTGCCATGGGCGCGGGTGCTTTCCCGCAAAATATACAGTACAACCCTACGGGGTTATTGGGTGGGCTGGCCTATTGGGCCGCGCATGCCATACGTACTGATTATCTGCGGCAGCCGCGTAATCTGGCCTGAGGAGAATCGCTATGAAAACCTTAATGCGTCTTGTGCTAATAGGGATTGTCCTCGCTGTGGTAGTGATCGCCGCCATGCTTTGGGTGCCAGTCCAATACACACCAGCCCAAGCTCTGACTGAACCTGCATCTGCTATTACTGCTGCGCGCGGCGAATATGTGATGCGCACAGCAAACTGTATGGCTTGCCATACAGCAGATGATGGGCAGCCTTTTGCTGGCGGCAGAAAAATCGAAAGCCCACTGGGCATTATTTACTCAACCAACATCACGCCTGATAAGGACACAGGTATTGGTCATTATTCGTTAGATGAGTTCCGTGCATCTTTGTATGACGGTTTACGTAAAGATGGCGCACATTTGTATCCGGCCATGCCTTATGAAAACCTTCGTTTTTTAAGCGAAGCGGATGTGCAGGCGATGTATCAGTACTTTATGCATGAAGTACCGGCGGTGAATAATAAAGTCCCAGAGACAGCGCTGAAATTTCCATTTAACCAGCGCTGGGGGCTACGCGCGTGGAATATGTTGGTCTTAAAGGAGGTCGAGTTTAAACCTGTGTCCGATGATGCGCAGATCAATCGGGGTGCTTATCTGGTGCAAGGCCCTACTCACTGTGGAGCATGTCACAGCCCGCGTAACTCATTGATGGCACAAGATGGCGTTTCTGCAGATCACGCTGCCTTCCTCACCGGTGGCGAGGTCGATGGTTGGTCAGTGCCTGATCTACGTGGCAAAGATAGCGTTTCGGCGCAGTGGAGTACGCAGCAGATGGCGCATTACCTTGCGACCGGACGTAATGATTATGCAACCAGCGTGGGCGAGATGTCGTTGGTGGTGGAGCATTCGCTGCAATACCTCACGGCAGAAGATAATCTGGCGATTGCTGCTTACCTCACGCACTTAACTGGCAGTTCCGAGGTTGGCACTTTATCAGCACAAAGCCCTACAGCGCCGACTGAAACAGAACGACTGCTGACAAGTGCTGATCCTGCTATGTCGCTTGGTGCGCGTCTGTATATCGATAACTGTGGTGGTTGTCACGCTGTCGATGGGCGCGGTGCTCCAGAGATATTCCCAGCGTTGGATGGTAACGCTTTAGTCACTGCCGGCTCGCCGACGGGTTTGATTCATGTCATTTTGCATGGTGCCCAATTGCCGTCGACCGAACTGCGCCCTGAAGCGTTGCGTATGCAGGGTCATGCATGGCGTCTAAGCGATGAGGAGGTTGCAGAATTGGCGACATTTGTGCGTCAAGGTTGGCATAACCAAGCATCGGGTGTCACTGCGGGAGAAGTGAAACCGCTACGTTAATTGTGGTTTGAACATTGCGCACTGCTTGCGGTGCGCAATGTTTTTCACTTCCTCATCTGTACAAAGTGACTATTAGAAACTTAAAGTCGCACATTGTTAATGCATGGTGCGCTCCCTAACAGTAAAACTATTTCTAATGCGACATACACTGATCCTTGTTTTCACAGATAGCCTACTAGACTTGCATCCGTCCACAAAATCAGTACAATACGCCCACACCAAATCTTGGTGTTTCGTTATGGCGACCCTGCCGGTCCCCTCGCAACGATTAACCGTTAACCTGGTCAGGCCCGGAAGGGAGCAGCCATAGCGGTGACATTGTGTGCCGGGGTGTGGCTGGCAGTGGTTGCCACCTAAATTGCTTCATTCGTTACATCTCCCTAAAAACTCCAAATAAAGCTCATCCCAAACCAGTGTTGCGGGTGCAATTTTTGCTGTGCTCCGTTAGCATGTGGCTCTGTTTTCTTGCTGGTCTTTGGTTGCTATGAGTTATCAGGTTTTAGCCCGCAAATGGCGTCCTCGTTCATTCCGTGAAATGGTTGGGCAAACCCACGTTTTAAAAGCCTTGATCAATGCCCTTGATCATCAGCGCTTGCACCATGCCTATTTGTTTACTGGTACGCGCGGAGTTGGTAAAAC
>JAAZCO010000315.1 GCA_012513235.1 Gammaproteobacteria bacterium | reverse complement strand
GTCTGGTTGTGGAAAAACAACCTTGTTGCGCTGTGTTGCGGGGTTGGAGTCGCAGGATGAAGGCTCTATTTTCAGTGGCAAGCGTGACATTTCTATGTTGCCACCACAGGCGCGAGATTACGGGATTTTGTTTCAGTCCTACGCATTGTTTCCGAACCTGACCGTTGCGCAAAATATTGCCTACGGCCTAGCTGGCAGCAGTAAAGATCAGGTTCGCGCTCGGGTCAGTGAAATGCTGGAGTTAGTCGGCCTAAGTTCGAGCGCAAAAAAATACCCAGGACAATTATCTGGCGGACAGCAGCAGCGTGTTGCCTTGGCCCGCGCTTTGGCTCCGGCCCCCTCACTATTATTACTTGATGAGCCGATGTCAGCATTGGATGCGCGAGTACGTGAGCATTTGTGTACTGAGTTGCGAAACCTGCAGAAAAGCTTGGGCATTACGACGTTGATGGTCACCCATAACCAAGATGAAGCGATGTTAATGGCTGACCGTATTGCCATCATGCATGAGGGCAAGATAGAGCAGTATGCAACGGCTAAGGAAATCTACCAAAAGCCCGCGACGCCCTTTGTTGCTGAGTTTGTTGGTCAAGGCAACTGGTTACCTTTTATTCGTGGTACCAATGGTAAGGCTTTCATTGGCAATCAAGAGTTGCAGCTAGCCCAGCCTTTGCAGCAAGAACAAGGACGACTTTTCTGCCGCCCTGAAGGTGTTCGTGTCAACCCATTAGGTGGCTCACCCAACCAATTTAGTGCTCAAGTGCACAATATTACTTTTCTTGGAAGTCGCTGCTTGATGCGCTTTGAGTTAGATACTTTGCCGGGGCACCCATTGCAGGCAGAGTTGGCACCGCCTGAAGTTGCTCTTCTTGGTGGCGGACGTATTCACGTTGGGCTTCCCGCCGAAAATCTGAAAATCTTTGCTTAAGGGCCATCCATAGTGCCTTTCTATAGTTCTATTTCAAAGCACCTGCAGCAAGGTATCAAGCCATTATTTGATACCTTGTTTTTAAACGCTGGCCGCCTGCTGTTGCTGGCTTTTTTACTACTGGCTGTATTGGCTCCTCTGTTGGCAATATTTTGGCGCGGTATGGCTCCCGATGCATCGCAAGGCGGAGGGGTCAGCGCAGCAGTTGCGTTGTTTAGCAGTGAAAACTTTCATTGGTTGCTCGGTAACAGCCTGAAAGTTTCACTGACCGTGACTCTGCTCGTTGTGCCCTTAGCCTATCTGTTTGCCTATGCTTTACAGTGCACGCTCATTCCAAGTAAAGCGCTATGGCGAGGGGTGTCTTTATTGCCCTTGCTGGCACCGTCGATGCTGCCAGGGATTGCTTTGGTTTATTTATTTGGTAATCAAGGACTACTGAGTTTTCTGCTCAACGACAATATTTATGGGTTCTGGGGAATCGTTTTAGGCGAAGCTATTTACACTTTCCCTCATGCACTGATGATTCTCTTGTCGGCCTTGTCGTTAGCAGATGCACGACTTTTTGATGCAGCATCAAGCATGGGTGCTTCGCCTTGGAAGAAGTTTTTAAGTGTCACCTGGCCGAGTAGTAGGCAAGGCGTGTTTGCAGCATGTTGCCTGGTTTTTACCCTGACTATTACTGACTTTGGTGTGCCGGTTGTTGTCGGTGGTAACTATCAGGTACTCGCCTTGGAAGCCTATAAGGCGGTGATTGGCCAGCAGCAATTTGGGCGTGGGGCCTTAATCGGCATGGTGTTGTTGGTTCCAGCTTTATTTACTTTTACGGTTGATGCCTGGCTGCGACGCAAACAAAAAGAAGGATTGTCGAGCCGTGCCGAAATTCGGCCACCCCAGCCCAATACTCAACGCGACTTCTGTTACCTGGTATTTGTAGTACTGGTGTCCAGTGTGATTCTGGGGGTGTTTGGCATGGCGGTTTACTCCTCGTTTATCCAGTTCTGGCCTTACAACATGTCGTTTTCCCTTCGACACTATAATTTCGAGGATTTACCAGGCGGTTGGCTGGCCTATAAAAATAGCGTTGTGCTAGCAGCCTTGACCGCGACGATCGGCAGTGTAGTGGTGTTTGTTGGTGCGTATCTGATTGAAAAAAGTAATCTGCTGAAAGGTTTGAATACTTTGCTGCGCATGCTGGGTTACTTGCCGATGGCGATCCCCGGTCTGGTGCTCGGTTTGGGGT
Organism: Gammaproteobacteria bacterium; assembly: GCA_012513235.1. Taxonomy (GTDB): domain Bacteria; phylum Pseudomonadota; class Gammaproteobacteria; order Pseudomonadales; family Pseudomonadaceae; genus Denitrificimonas. The sequence goes on along the minus strand of JAAZCO010000315.1, from coordinate 656 downwards.
ATGTGTTTTTCTTTAACTTACCTAACAACCCGCTGAACTTTTTATACGGCTCGATGGCGTTGTTAGTGGTGTGTTCGATTGCCCACTTTTTCACGACCGCCTATATGACTGCCAGTACCGCTTTGCGGCAACTGGATGGGGAGTTTGAGGCGGCATCTTTATCACTAAAATCACCTCTTTATCGGCATTTTTGGACTATTACAGTCCCCATTTGCATGCCAACTGTTCTCGATATTTTCCGCTATCTGTTTGTTTCTGCGATGACCACAGTGTCAGCCGTGATCTTTCTTTACAGCTCCAACACAGTGTTAGCTGCGGTTGCAGTTCTGAACATGGATGATGCCGGAAATGTGGGAGGTGCGGCAGCTATGGCCACGCTTATCTTGGTCACTTCAGCTGCAGTATCCATATTGTTAGCCAGTTTTAGTCGGTTTTTCCTCAAGCGTTCACAGGCGTGGCGCTCCAGTAATCAATCTTAAATTAAGTAAGGAATCGTTATGCGTTCATCAATGCAATACACCCCGCCACAGCAGGTCGAAGCGGTTATTTTGGACTGGGCTGGCACCGTAGTCGATTTTGGCTCCTTTGCACCGACTAAGATATTTGTCGAGGCTTTTGCCAGTTTTGGTATTGAGATATCGCTGCAGCAAGCTCGT
>JAAZCO010000047.1 GCA_012513235.1 Gammaproteobacteria bacterium | reverse complement strand
CGCGCAAACCATAAAACTAGCCGATGCTGATTATGCGCAAGGTAAGCCGTTTTTATTACAGTTGATGACCACCTCCAATCACCGTCCTTATACCTATCCTGATGGACGTATTGATATTCTCTCAGGTGAAGGCCGTGAAGGTGCAGTCAAGTACACCGACTATGCCATTGGTGAGTTTTTGCGCCAAGCCAAGCAGAAACCTTGGTTTGCTGACACGGTATTTGTGTTTGTCGCTGACCATACTGCCGGTAGTGCTGGCAAAGAGGATTTGCCGGTGAGTAATTACCATATTCCGATGTTTATCTATGCGCCGCAACAGTTTGCGCCGCGTGAAATTAATACCCTGACCAGTCAAATTGATATTGCTCCGACGCTGCTGGGGCTGCTCAATCAATCCTATCAAAGCACCTTTTTTGGTCGTGATGTTTTACGTCCTGAAGCCGACCAGCGCGGACGTGCAGTCTTAGGTAACTATCAACACTTAGGTCTGTTTGACGGTGAGGACTTGGCCATTCTTAGCCCGCGTAAAATGATGCGACGCCATGATGATGCCTTAGGTGTGAGCCATGAACGTCGTGCGGATAAAAATAGTGAATTGGTCCAGCGTGATATTGCCTATTACCAAGGTGCCAGCCACGCTATTGCTCACGGTTTATTGCAGTGGCAAGACCCTATAGCGCTGAAGAAATCAACCTTTGCTCATCTGCAGGGGCAGTACTGATATGATTACTTATGCAGTACGGCCGTTTAATTTTAAGGCTGCGTTTATTCTGCCTTTAGTGCTAATGGCGAGTTTGTTGATAGTTGAGCCCAGTGCTTTAGATCTCGGCTTGGCACGCTTGATGTATTCACCTGAAAGCGGTTTTATCGGTGCCAAGAACTTCTTTTTAGAAGATATTTTGCATGACCGTGCTAAGCAGTTGGTGATTGTGTTTGCTGTGCTGGCTATTGTTGGTTTCGCTTTAAGTTGTGTTTGGTCACGACTCTACAGCTGGCGCGGCAGATTGGGTTATCTGGTGTTGGCGCTGGGCGTCTCTACTGCTTTGGTGACGCCAATGAAAACCTTCACTGCAGTGCAATGCCCGTGGAGTTTGGAGGAGTTCGGTGGGCAAGAAGTCTACTCGGGCTTGCTGGAACCGCGGCCAGCAACAGCCAAACCAGGGCGTTGCTGGCCGGGCGGCCATGCCTCGGCGGGCTTCTCACTGATGGCCTTGTTTTTTGCTTTGCGTGATCTTAAGCCGCGAGCGGCGCGTGCTTGTTTAGTCTTTGCGATTGGTTTAGGCACCGTGTTTGCGCTGGGGCGCATGCTACAGGGCGCACACTTTTTCTCGCATAACCTGTGGACCTTCTTATTTGACTGGCTGATCTGCGTTTTTTTCTATTGGTTAATCCTCTATAGAAAAAACACTCCAGCACAGAGCTGTGCAGCTATGCAGGTGGCGCGATGAAGCGTTATGTCTATATTGCTGCAGGGCTTATATTGGGCGTGCTTGCTACAGTGTTATGGCAAAAATACACCTTCAAAGCTGCACCAAGCTTAGCCGTGACCACAGTCAAGCTGGAATCGCGCCCGGCAAATTGGGCGCAACCGGTTGATCCTGATTTTTCTTTGTACAAAATGAGTGATTCACTCTACCGCAGCGCCTTACCGCGCGCGCACGATCTTGAGTGGTTACAGCAGAACAAGATACAAACTGTGATTAAT
>JAAZCO010000314.1 GCA_012513235.1 Gammaproteobacteria bacterium | reverse complement strand
TTAGATTGCCGTGTGGATGGTCAAAAATTCATGCTCAAATGTGAGTTTATGAAAAAAGGTTAACGCAAAAGTGCTGAGTTGACCCTATCTAACTCAGCATTTTACCTTGCTGGGCAATGCTATAGAGCCCTGTGCTCTCGGTGATATAGCTTCTGCAGGGTTATTTCTAACTGAATATTCTATTGCAGCCTATGTTGGCACTATAAATTATTAGCCGTCAGCAGTAGAATAGACCCTTTATCGCATAATTCTCGTGGAGTTGAAGGCATGTCAGACGTCAAGAAGGTGGTTCTCGCCTATTCCGGTGGCTTGGACACTTCGGTCATTCTTAAGTGGCTGCAAGATACATACAACTGTGAAGTTGTTACTTTTACTGCCGACTTAGGTCAAGGCGAAGAAGTAGAGCCTGCACGTGCAAAAGCACAAGCCCTAGGTGTTAAAGAAATCTACATTGATGATCTGCGCGAAGAGTTTGTTCGTGACTTTGTCTTCCCAATGTTCCGCGCGAACACCATTTACGAAGGTGAGTACCTCTTAGGTACATCAATCGCGCGTCCGTTAATCGCTAAGCGTTTGATTGAAATTGCCAATGAAACCGGCGCTGATGCGATTTCGCACGGTGCAACCGGTAAAGGTAATGACCAAGTACGTTTTGAGTTGGGTGCTTATGCACTCAAACCTGGCGTTAAAGTAATCGCGCCTTGGCGTGAGTGGGACTTGTTGTCGCGCGAAAAGCTGATGGACTATGCCGCTAAGCACGGTATTGAAATCGAGCGTCACGGTAATAAAAAATCTCCATATTCAATGGACGCCAACTTGCTGCACATCTCCTACGAAGGCGGTGTGTTGGAAGATACTTGGGCTGAGCATGAAGAAGATATGTGGCGCTGGACTAAGTCGCTTGAAGAAGCCTCTAGCACTGCACAATATATCGAACTGACCTACCGTAAGGGTGACATCGTTGCGATTGATGGCGTAGATATGACCCCAGCCACGGTCTTAGCTGAGCTTAACCGTATTGGTAGCGCACACGGGATCGGCCGTATTGATATCGTTGAAAACCGTTATGTGGGTATGAAAGCACGTGGTTGCTACGAAACCCCAGGCGGCACCATTATGCTCAAAGCACACCGTGCCATTGAGTCAATCACTCTGGACCGTGAAGTAGCACACCTCAAAGACAGCTTGATGCCTAAGTATGCTGAGCTGATCTACAACGGCTACTGGTGGAGCCCAGAGCGTGCGATGTTGCAGAAAATGATTGATGCATCGCAAGAAAACGTTAACGGCGTGGTTCGTTTGAAACTTTACAAAGGTAATATCGTATTGATTGGCCGCAAATCAGACGACTCATTGTTTGATGCAGCCATCGCTACCTTTGAAGATGATGCTGGCGCATACGATCAAGCGGATGCGGCGGGCTTTATTAAGCTCAATGCTTTGCGTTTGCGTATTGCTGCGTCTAAAGGTCGTAGCTTGCTGTAAAACTAGAGAGCTTTAGCCTTCTAGATAAAAGCCACCCTCAGCGGTGGCTTTTTTATGGGGGGTGCAACACTTTGCCGTTGTGCGGGACTTGTTGTGGCAAGAATATTCACAAGTCGTTATAGTGATTATCAGTTAGCCCTTGTTCAATGCGAACACGCGGTGGCTGACTCGATCCTGCGAAGATTTATCACAAGTCTACACCAGAGGAAATACAATGACTGATATAGATATTGGCATCAATAAAGAAAACAGAACACAGATTGCGGATGGCCTCAAACGACTTTTAGCTGATTCTTATACGCTATATTTACAAACGCATAATTTCCATTGGAATGTCACTGGGTTGCAATTTCGCGAACTGCACTTAATGTTTGAAGAGCATTACACTGAGTTAGCGGTTGCCGTTGATGATATTGCCGAGCGTATTCGCACCCTTGATGTACCGGCTCCAGGTACTTATAAAGAATTTGCTAAGCTCAGCTCCATTGAAGAAGTGGACGGTGTGCCAACCTCTGGTGAGATGGTTAAGTTTTTAACTAGAGGTCACGAGCAAGTGATTAAGACTGCGCGCGAGGTGTTGAAAACAGCACAAGATGCGGATGATGAATCCACGGCATCCTTGGTTTCTGACCGTATGCGTATTCATGAAAAAACCGCTTGGATGCTTAGAGCTACTCAGCAAAGATAAGTCAGATAGCAGTCTTAGAGTCCCTGATAGGCTTCAGCAGACTGCAGGTGAGGGTGATGAGCAAAACACGCAGTAAAGCTTAGAGGTCACTTTAGCGCTTTTTATTGCACCACTGCCTGAACCCCATCAAATCAGCAAAAATACTCATTGAGCGCGCTGTTAGCTTGCTCATTGGGTATTTTTTAATGGCTGAGCTAAAAATTAATAATCAGAGTACTATGCAGCGCCGAACTTGTGGTTACGGCTGTATAGGTTATTTGTATAATATTTGCGAGGGTCATTTGATGAGACTTTTACATACGATGCTACGTGTGGGCGATCTGGATGCTTCGATTGCTTTTTATACTGAAGTATTGGGCATGCAACTGTTGCGTCGTCGTGATTATCCAGAAGGTCAATTCACTTTGGCTTTTGTCGGTTACGGTGATGAGGCCAGCAACAGTGTGATTGAGTTGACCCATAATTGGGATGTTAAACAATACGATTTAGGTGACGGTTACGGTCATATCGCGCTAGAAGTGGCGGATGTGTATCAAGC
>JAAZCO010000313.1 GCA_012513235.1 Gammaproteobacteria bacterium | reverse complement strand
TGGCAGTGGCGAGCTGGCGAGTATTGAGCATACCTTGGCTTTGCTGTGGCCAACATCACAACCAGTGACCTCTTTGGGTTTTTAATCGGTGCTTGAGGAGTTGATTTAATGAGTCATGCAGATCAATACGCCATTACTTGGCTAGCGAGTCTATTAGGTCAGCAACTGCAGCAACACACTGCCACAGTCACCACTGCAGAGTCTTGCACTGGCGGTGGTATTGCTGAAGCTATCACGCGCATTGCTGGCAGTTCAGCTTGGTTTGAAGTGGGCTTTGTCACCTATTCTAACGCCCAAAAAAACCGCGTCTTGCAGGTTGCTCCTGCTGATTTGCAGCGTGATGGTGCGGTCAGTCAATCGGTTGTCGAGGGCATGGTGCGCGGTGCGCAACGTTTATCCGCTGCGCGCTATGCTGTGGCGGTTAGCGGTGTGGCTGGGCCGGGCGGCGGTAGTGCAGAGAAGCCTGTGGGCACTGTGTGGCTGGCTTGGGCGGATGGTGAGCAGGTGCAGTCAGGTTGCTGGCGCTTTGCCGGAGACCGCGATGCCGTTCGTCAGCAAACCGTGCAGGCTGCCTTGGCTGGTCTATTGTGTTTAATAGAAGGGCTAGAGGCTGCAACTTGGCCGCAATGGTTAAATAAACATTTGCCTAATCAATAAAGACTGTGGATAATGCTGGTTAGTTATACAGTATTTAGGGCTTAGCCCAATTGCAATTATGAGGATCTATAATGGACGAGAACAAGAAAAAAGCTTTAGCCGCTGCGCTAGGTCAAATTGAGCGCCAGTTTGGTAAAGGTGCTGTCATGCGCATGGGTGATAATGAGCGTGTTGCGATTCCTGCCATCTCGACTGGGTCCTTAGGTCTGGATATTGCGTTGGGCATAGGCGGTCTACCTAAGGGCCGTATTGTTGAAATTTATGGTCCTGAGTCATCGGGTAAAACCACACTGACATTATCAGTGATTGCCGAAGCACAAAAAGTCGGTGCGACTTGTGCCTTTATTGATGCTGAGCACGCGTTAGATCCTGAGTACGCCAGTAAGCTGGGTGTCAACGTTGATGATCTTTATGTATCTCAGCCTGATACCGGTGAGCAAGCGCTAGAAATCGCCGATATGTTGGTGCGTTCTAATTCTATTGATGTGATCGTGGTCGACTCCGTTGCTGCTCTAGTACCTAAAGCAGAGATTGAAGGCGATATGGGTGATACCCACGTCGGTCTGCAAGCGCGTTTAATGAGTCAGGCGCTGCGTAAAATTACCGGTAACATTAAAAACGCTAACTGCTTAGTGATTTTTATTAACCAAATTCGTATGAAAATTGGTGTGATGTTCGGTAGCCCAGAAACTACGACGGGTGGTAACGCGCTGAAGTTCTACTCATCGGTACGTCTGGATATCCGTCGTATTGGTGCGGTGAAGGAAGGCGACGAAATTGTTGGTAACGAAACCCGCGTTAAAGTTGTGAAGAACAAAGTTGCGGCACCTTTCCGTCAGGCCGAATTCCAGATTCTGTACGGTAAAGGTATTTACCGTAATGGCGAGATCATTGACCTTGGTGTACAACTGGGACTGCTAGAAAAAGCCGGTGCTTGGTACAGCCATCAGGGTACTAAGATTGGTCAAGGTAAAGCCAACTCTGCGCGTTACTTAGAAGAAAATCCAGAACTATGCCAATCTTTAGAAAAGCAGATTCGTGATCAGTTGCTTGCTCCAGGTCCTGTGAGTAAGGCTGCTGCTGAAGAGGCTGCAAAAGAAGCAGCCAAGACAGTTAAAGCGAGCAAGGTTGAGCCAGAAGACAACGAATAAAATCAGCGTCCAGTAATACCACAACGGCATGATGCAGCAACGCATTCATGCCGTTTTGCTATGAGGCTTTTATGTTAGACACTCCCGTTTCCATTCGCCGTGCAGCGATGAATCTATTAGCACGTCGTGAGCATGGCCATGTTGAATTAGCGCGTAAGCTCAAGTTGCGTGGTGGCGATGCGCAGATGATTGAGGTTGAGTTGCAGCGTTTAACCGAAGATGGCTTGCTGTCTGAAGAGCGCTATTTAGAAAGCTATGTGCGCAGCCGTGCGAACGAAGGGCGTGGGCCGATGCGCATTCGTGAAGAGCTCACCCAGCGCGGTTTAGCTCGTGCAGATGTAGATCAAGCCTTAAGTGAGGCGCAAGTGGACTGGGATGAGCGCATGCGCGAACTCTGGCAGCGGCGCTTTGATGGGCAAATTGTTGATATTAAAGATAAGGCCAAGCAAAGTCGTTTTTTAGCGCAGCGTGGTTATGCATTGGATGCAATTCGTAGCCTACTTGATGCCCAAGGTTGGTCACAAGGCTTTGATGATTAAGCATCGATACTATTTTAGCCTGCATTGAAGCGCATGTAATGAGGCTGTGATGCGGGATGTGCGTAAACTGATGTATGAAGCGTTGTGCTGTTTAAAAGCGCTGTAAAGCATCTCAGCCCTCAATGGTTGAAGGCTGAGGCTTTAAAGCGGCTTAGGCGCGTAACTGGCTGCTGATCACGTCCAGGGCTTGCTCAATTGCAATGTGCTGGCTTTCAGTGTCACGACGGCCTTTGTACTCTAAAGTCCCTTCTTTGAGGCTGCGCTCACTGATGACTACACGTTGTGGAATACCGATGAGCTCCATGTCAGCGAATTTCACGCCTGGACTGGTTTTCTTGTCGCGGTCATCCAGTAAGACGCTAAAGCCCGCTGCGGTCAGTTCTTCATACAACTTATCGGTGGCTTCTTTAACTTCAGATTTTTCATACTTCATCGGCACAATCGCCACATCAAAAGGCGCTAACGCTGCAGGCCAAATAATGCCGCGCTCATCATGATTCTGCTCAATTGCAGCAGCGACCACACGTGATACACCAATACCGTAGCAACCCATGGTTAGGGTGGCTGGCTTGCCGTCTTCACCCATCACAGTGCAATTCATCGATTCACTGTATTTGGTACCTAATTGGAAAATGTGACCTACTTCAATGCCACGTTTGATTTCTAGTACACCTTGGCCGTCTGGGCTTGGGTCGCCCGCCACTACGTTACGCAGGTCAGCTGTTTCTGGTAGTGGTAAGTCACGCTCCCAGTTTAAGCCAAACCAATGCTTACCGTCTTGGTTGGTACCGGCAGCAAAGTCACTGATAAAGGCCACTGAGCGATCGATAATGCATTGAATACCTAAGTCTTTCGGGCCCAGTGAGCCTGGGTTAGCGCCGCACGCCTCTAAAATCTCAGCATCGCTAGCAAACTCAAGTGGGCTGGCGACTGCTGGGTGGTTAGCGGCTTTAATTTCATTCAGGGTGTGGTCACCACGTACCACGAGCGCGACCAGGGTCTTTTCTTTTGCGCCGCGCACAATCAGCGTTTTAATGGTTTTTTCAATAGCGATGGAAAACTGCTCAGCCAGTTGCTCAATCGTTTTA
>JAAZCO010000312.1 GCA_012513235.1 Gammaproteobacteria bacterium | reverse complement strand
TTATGTGTAGTAACGGAAAAGCCACCATTCGTAGTGAAAAATTGCCAATCAAATTGTGGCTTGCTCAAGAGCAAATGGATGAGGGCGCTTTAGAGCAAGCGCGTAATCTAGCCAATCTACCTTTTGCCTTTAAACATATCGCCATCATGCCCGATACCCATCAAGGCTATGGCATGCCGATTGGCGCGGTCTTGGCCACGCAAGGTGCGATTATTCCTAATGCTGTCGGTGTCGATATTGGTTGTGGCATGTGCTCCTTGCGCACCAGCCTGACCGAGATTGATAACGATGAGCTCAAAGAAATTATCAAGTTGATTCGTGCCACTATTCCTGTGGGTTTTGAGCAGCATGCAGAGGCACAAGATGCCGCCTGGATGCCGCCGCTACAAGGTGATTTGCCGATTGTTCGGCAAGAGTACGACAAGGCTTTATATCAAATTGGTACATTAGGTAGCGGTAATCATTTTATTGAAATTCAGCACGGCTCGGATGGTTTTGTCTGGATTATGATTCATTCGGGTTCGCGCAATCTAGGCTTTACCGTAGCCAATCACTATCACGCCATTGCTCAGCAATTAAATAGTGCCGCTGGTGAAGATATCTCCAATGATTTGGCGTATTTACCGCACACATCAGAGTATTTTGAGCTGTATAAAAACGAGATGAATTACTGCCTAGAGTTTGCTCTGGCTAACCGAACTTTGATGATGGAGCGCGCTAAAGCTGCTTTTGTGCAAGTGATACCTGAGGTGGAGTTTGCCGACTTTATTAATAAACCGCATAACTTTGCCGCTGAGGAAGAGCATTTTGGTGAAGTGGTCATGGTGCACCGTAAGGGCGCCACGCGTGCGCGTAAAGACGAGTGGGGCATGATTCCTGGCTCGCAAGGTACGCGCTCGTTTTTGGTCAAAGGTAAAGGCGAAGCACAATCTTTTCAGTCGTGCGCACATGGTGCGGGGCGTATTATGAGTCGTGCCCAAGCGCGTAAACGTCTAGATGTAAAAACCGAGGTCAAAGGGCTAAAAGCGCAAGGGATTTTACATGCCATCCGCAGTCGTAAAGATTTAGACGAAGCGCCCGGCGCATATAAGGATATTGATGAGGTGATGAGTCAGCAAACTGATTTGGTTGAGGTGCAGATTGAGCTACAGCCGTTAGCTGTGGTGAAGGGCTAGGCGCAGCCAGCATGCTTAGTTTGCATTACGCGAAAATTCACCACCTAGATACAACTTGCCCAGTGCGGCTGTTACGGCGCACTGGGCAGAAGCAGTGCTGAGGCCGCATCTTAAATTCCAGGCTTCAAGATGCGACCAGCACTTAGCTGCGATTATTGCAGCTTTTGGATACGTTCTTGCAGCTCAGGGCTGGACTGGATTTGCTCCGCCAGCATGTTGTAGCTGCTGGCATCTAGGCCAGACTCTTCGACAGCGCTGAGCATTTCATCTTGAGCTTCTTGCTGTAACTGCTGTGCTTTTTCTTGATCTTTTGCATGGTTAAATTTAACCGCATACTCCTCGCGCACTTTAGATACTTCAACATTGGCACTGATAAATTTTTCCAGATCAGCATCGCTGACGTGGCCCTGCTGCTGTTGCTGAGCAGGTGCGGCTTGCTGCTGGGCAGGCGCGGTGTTTTGCGCCATAACTGCAGAAGCACTTAAACCTAAAGTGACAAATGAAACGGCGGCGATTAGTTTTTTAAGATCAAACATAAAAGACTCTCCTTTATTTAAAGTCACTGAATACATTGCATGTGGCGTGCCAAGTTTGTGTTTTTATTATAAGTCATTGATTTTAAATGAATTATTTTTCAGTGTTGATTTTTTGAGCTGATTAAGTCTTTACCTAGCAGCCTTGATGTGTATAAATATTACACATGAGAAATAAATACACGTTTAAAAAAAGCACACTGGCGTCCCTTTGGCCCTTGACCGGGCTGAGCAGTTTAAAACGCACGCTGCTGCTGTTTGTGGTGCTGCCTTTAGTGCTGTTGAGCGCCTTGGGGATTCGCTTTGGCTTAGATCAGGCGAATCAATTTCAAAACCAGCGTTTGAAAAACGATTTAGAGTTGATAGGTCGTGCGATCAGTTTGCCGGTGGGCACAGCATTGAATCATCAGGATCTGGACGCGGTGTACTTAGCGCTTGATTCTGTGTTTGTGCTGGGAGAAGTGTATGGCGCTTCGGTATTTGATGTGGATGGCAACTTAATTGCTTCGGCAGGTGTGACTGAGTCTGACTTAAGTGGCACGCAGATTCCCGCTCGAATTCGCAGTACTGGCCAAGGCCATGAAGCGTTTAGTCGGGTTAAAGGCCGCAGTTTGTTTTCCCACTTTTTACCGTTATTTAATGCGGCTGGGCAAATTCAAGGCTTAATTCAAATCACTCGCAAGGCCAGTGATTTTGGTCGCGCGCTGCACCAGTTGACGGTGATTGCTTGGCTGGTATGGGGTGTTTTTAGTTTGGCCATTCTAGCTGCAGTACTGCTGGGGCACTATGGTGGTGTCGGCCGCTATGTGGATAAGTTATTGGCGCATATGCAGCGCGTGGCTGAAGGTGATTTAGCCTATCGAGCGGTGCTCGAAGGTCCCAGTGAAGTAGCCAGTATTGCCCAAGGCTTAAATCACATGCTCGACAGTATTGAGCAGGCCAATCGTGAGCTGGATGCCCATCGTGCGGCTGAAGCGCAATTGGCAGAACAGCTCAAAGACACTGAAAAAATGGTGGCGATTGGCAGCATGGCGCAAGGTATTGCCCATGAGCTGGGCGCGCCATTAAGTGTGATTGATGGCCGCGCTCGACGCTTAGAGCGCTCCGGTTTGCTCGATGAACACGCTTTGCGTCATGTGCAGGGTATTCGCCACCAAGTGGATCGCCTGACGCGCACGGTGCGCCAGCTGTTGGATTATTGTCGCCCAGCTGCAATCCAAGCCCGTACCGTCGCGCCAGCCCAACTTATAGCTGATGTGATTGCCGCTATTGAGCCAGAACTCGAAGCCAAACAGCGCCGCTTGCATGCCGATATTCCAGACCACTTACCCACAGTGCACGGCGATGCGGGCCGCTTGGAGTTGGCTTTGCTAAATCTGGTCCGTAATGCGTTACAAGCGTCTCAGAGCCAGATTGGTATCACTGTTAGTGCCGATACTGCGCAGCTGACCATCAGCGTGACCGATGATGGTGCGGGTTTGCCGCCTGATTTTTCGTTGGATAAATTAGTTGAACCGTTTTTTACCACTAAGTCACCCGGTGAGGGAACCGGCTTGGGTTTAGCCATTGTGCGTAGCGTCTGTGAAGAGCATAACGGTCAACTCAGTATCAGTAATCGAGCGCAAGGCGGCTGTGAAGTGCGTCTTGTTTTACCCTTGCAGCGCAAGGCACAGGAGCAATACGCATGAGCCAAGTCGACACAATATTATTGGTAGAAGATGACAGCGGTTTACGCGAGCTGCTGCAAGAGGAATTGGAGGCTGAAGGTTATCAAGTGACTGCGTGCGGCGATGCTGAGCAGGGCAAAGCTTTTCTAGCCAGTCAGACACCTGATTTACTGATCAGTGATTTACGGTTGCCCGGTGCCGATGGCTTAAGTTTATTGCCTAACTTGAGCCTTGCCAGTTCGCCGCCAGCCGTGCTGATCATCACCGCGTTTGGCTCGGTACAGCAAGCTGTTAAAGCCTTGCAGGCGGGGGCGGATGATTTCTTAACTAAGCCATTGGAGATGGATCATTTTTTATTGACCGTGAGCCGCTTACTGGACAATAGAAAGCTGCGTAACGAAGTGCAGCATTACCGCAGCTTGCTGGCGGTGGAACAGTTCAATGGCATGATTGGGCAAAGCCCTGCGATGCAGCATTTGTTTCATCAGATTAAACAAATTGCTGATGCCGATGGACCGGTGTTAGTTCAAGGTGAAAGTGGTACCGGTAAAGAGTTAGTAGCGCGTGCGTTGCATGATCAAAGTAGCCGTCGCAATGGTCCGTATATGGTGGTCAACTGCGGTGGTATTCCCAGCGAGCTTATGGAAAGTGAGTTTTTTGGCCATGCCGCTGGTGCTTTTACTGGCGCGCGTACGCAGCGTGCCGGGTTATTTCAGCAGGCCAATGGCGGTAGTTTATTACTCGATGAGTTGGGTGAAATGCCTTTAGCTTTGCAGGCTAAGCTGCTGCGCGTCTTGCAAGATGGCAAAGTGCGCCCCGTGGGTAGTGATCATGAAATTCAGCTGGATGTGCGTATTATTGCTGCTACTAACCGCAATCTAACTGAGGCGGTGGCCGATGGTAGCTTTCGCGAGGACTTGTTTTATCGCTTAGAAACTTTTGCTCTACAGGTACCACCATTGCGCGCTCGTGGTGAAGATATTCAGTTGCTGACGGATTTCTTTTTAACGCGTTTTAATGCGCGGCAAAAACAAAGTATCAAAGGTTTTAGTGATGCTGCGCTGAGTATGCTGCAACACTACAATTTCCCCGGTAATGTGCGTGAACTGCAAAACGCGGTTGAGCGTGCG
>JAAZCO010000311.1 GCA_012513235.1 Gammaproteobacteria bacterium | reverse complement strand
GGCACGTAAGTTTTTATTCAGATAAGCAGCAAAATCACGCAGCACAGTATCGCCTGCATCATGGCCAAATTGGTCATTTACCGCTTTGAAATGGTCAATATCAATAAAGGCGATGCTTAAATGACCCTGATGTTCCACTGAGCGCGCCCACTGCAAGGCTAAGGTGTCTTGACCGCTGCGACGGGCTAATGCCTGAGTTAAAGGATCGTAAGTGGCTTGGCGCACTAAAGAGATCATAAACGCCAGTTGACTGGTACTGGCCAAGGTTGTGACCCCAGCAATCAAAATTAACAACCAAAAACCACCGGCATATGAGGGCCAGTTTAAAGTCGACCAATTCAGGTAGCCGGCCAAGCCTTGGGCGATCAGCAGCACGCTGGCCAATAGAATGTTTTCAGTGATGCTCAGCGGGAAAATAGATAATCCCGCCATTAATAAAAAAGGTAAAAATGCATAGCCCGAAGCAACGGCTGCCGAGACATTATTGAGCTCATAGGTGGACAGCAGTGAATGCGAAGCCACATAAAAAGCAGTCGGAATAATAAATAAAATCGCAATCGCCCGATAGGCATTAAACAAACTGCCGCTGGGACGATAAAAAATCAGTAAAGCAGTAAAAGCCAAACAGGTCAGCAGGCGCAATGTCGCCAGTTGCATCCATAATTCAGGTTCGAAAGCTAACACATCGACGATGCCCCACAGAGGTGTCAGCAGCGCAAATAACATGGCAAAAAAGCGCACCCGATGCACAATCATGGTGGCGCGATGCTGTTTGAGCAGCGCTGAATGCTGGCGTGGAGAAAACAGATGCCACAGCTCGATACTGTTGGAGTCGCTGGGCATAAAGTTGATAAAACGCTGCTTAATAAAATTTAAAACTATGGACATGGGCGGTGAACCTTATGCCGCATAAGCGGCTGTTTGACATGATTAAATGCCAGTGCAAATAAATACGGATGAGCAATCAGCATCTTAGCGCCTATACAGCTGCACATGTTTAAATATTAATCCTCTAGCAGCAAGCCTGATCATCCACGGGCTTATCCTACCATCCTGCGCAGAGCTCAATTGATTCGTACTGATCTGATGTTTGAGTCAATAGATCAAGAATCAGCGAGCGCTGAGAAAATGTTGAAAGTGTGAACTGCATCACATTTTTAGCAGTGCGGCGTCTATTTTGTTATTTAGCATCTATGCTGCTTTATAGGTCGTCTTTTTTATTCCATCTCGTCAGTCATGTGCTGCATGTATAGCCCGCTTGCGCGCTGTGTTGTAGCCGGTGACAGTCGCTTTAAGAGACGCAATACAATCAACATAACAAAAGAGGGCCTGAGCATGGAGCGCAATCAGGGTTTTAGTTTGATTGAAGTGCTGGTCACCATTGTGCTGATTAGCGTCGGTGTTTTAGGGATGTTGGCGCTGCAAAGTAAAAGTGTTCAGTACACAAAAGAGGCTGTCAATCGTAATACCGCTATCACTTTAGCCAATGACTTAGTGGAAATGATGCGCGTCCATCGCAGCGAGTTTTTCCACCAGCAGCCTTCCGCACAGGGTATCTATACCCAGTTAAAAGCGTCCAGCGTGCTCTATAACGGCGATGGTACGCTCAAGTTAAATGCACAGCGTTGCTCTGCATCAAATATAGCGCAAAGTGCTTTAGAGCAAGGTCACTGTTGGCTAAAAGCAGTGGAAGACTACTTGCCTGGCAGTCATGAAGCACAAATCAAAAGCCACATTAAAGTGTGCCCTAGTTTTACTGCAGGGCAGTGCGCAGGTTTTGGCTATCAAGGCGCAAGCTTAGAGTTGCAACTGGCTTGGCGCGCGCAGCCGGGCGAGTGCGAAGATGGCGTGGCTGACTCAGTGTGTACCTATCGCACACGGGTGGAATTATGAAGCTATTTCGTGTGATGCAGTTGGGTTTATCGCTGGTTGAG
>JAAZCO010000310.1 GCA_012513235.1 Gammaproteobacteria bacterium | reverse complement strand
GCTAAAAACCATACCGTGCCTTCAGGGTTGCTGGCTAAACGACGATTGAGTGGGCGCAAATATTGATCAAAGGCTTCGCGAGTTTGCTCATTTTGCAATTGACGAAAAGCTTCACTGTCGCTGACTTCACAGACAAAAGCGCCGCCGAGTAACTGCTCAAGTAAATAGCTGTACTGCATCATCATTGCGCAATCTCCTCACGGCGTTGCTGTAATCGTTGCGCTAAGCGACTGAGTTTCGGCTCGATACGCTTGAGCTGGCTGTACGCGCCTTTGCGATTGTCTTTTTCAATCAAGTAGCGGTGTTTAAATAGCGTTAGCACATCGGATTCTGGATTCGGGAAGGCACCCACAATAAAGATATTGTTGTTTTCACAGGCTTTAAACAGCTTCTCGACGTTGTGATAGGCCAAGGTGCCGATTTCATCGATGGGCCAGTGAATGGTCACCTGTGCTGAGCCGCGCAACAGTCGGGTAAAGGCCAGTAAGTACTTACACAGAATCAGATAAGCCATACCGTGACTGGAGGATTCCAACAGCTGACGGTCATTACGAATAATCAGATCCGTACCGCCCTCATTCAGGTGTAACTCCAAGCGCAATAAGCTCTCAAAGGTGAACTGCTGATCGCTGCGCAGTAACTCAGCCACATCGCTCAGAGCTTCTAAATAGGCATCACTGGGCAAGCGCTCAATATCTTCACGCCACTCAGCGTAAAGCTTGGCAAAACGCTTTAATGAATCCCAGAAACCCAACTCATCAATAGTGGACTGGATTTTAACTTCTGATTTATTGATCCCTTCCAGGACAAACTCATCGCTGACTTCACGACTCAGATTCTGACTTTCGCTGCTAATGCGGCGATTGAGATCACTAAAGACCTTAAAGAACCCCTGCAAGTCATTGCCGTAGTTGCGTCCGGTTTCCAGCAAACTTTGTTGCTGGTTATGCAAAATATGCAACATATCTTGGAACGCCAACAGCGCAGCTTGCGGACTGGGCGTCAGACCTAAACGCTGCTGCTGGTTTTCCCACAGACCGGTAAAGTGTGCGCTGGCATCTTTAAGCAACTCACGCTCAAATAAGTGCAGACTGTTTTTTAAGCGCGTATCCAAGCCTTGCTTCTCTTGCAAAGCACTGCGCGCACGCTCAATACGCTCCGCATAATCACCGGTATTATGCTCTGTCACTGCAGGCTGATGCTCGGCCGGTGCAGGGAAGCTTTCTAACTGTTTGAGTAAAGGCAGTACTTGCTCAAGCAGTTTACGCTGCACATCAAGCTGCTTTTCCAGCTGCTTAATCGCTTGCCCTGCACTTTTCTGCTGAGTTAAAAAGGCTTGCTCTAATGTAGCCAGCTGCTCACTGAGGGTGAGTACCTGCTGCTTGAGCTGATGCTCTTGCGCGAGCAACTCAGGCTTGCGCACCTGCCAATCAATACGTAAAAAGTGACGATAGTCTTCCAGCTCATCACGGCGGGTTTCAGCATCGTTAATCTGTGCGCGAATGGCTTGTAAACGCTGCTCAATATCCTTGAGTTTGTCAGGATCAAAGCCTTGCTCACGTAACTCGCGCTCCAGCGCCACCTGCAACTCATGCACTTGCTGCTCAGTTTCACGACGTTTTTGCGTGATACTGGTGCTGTAGTGCTGAATTTTCTCAGCCAAGGTCTGCAGCTCATGCTGCCAACCCGCTTGATACTCCAGCAGCATATTACGAAAGGCACTGTCGCGCTCTTTCAGCGTGTTGCGTTGCTGCACCTTCAATGCTTCAAGCTGTTGCACTAACTGCTGCTGTTGCTCTTGCAGTTCTTGCTTGCGCTGCTCCAATACTGTTTGCTGCTGTTCGAGTAAGCGTTGGCGTGAATCTTGAGCAAAGCGCAAATCATTACGGTAGCGCTCACGTATCTGCTGCGCGCTATGCCACGCCTCGTAGTGCAACTCACTGTTGGCATTATGCGTCTTTTGCAGCTCTTGCATGCCCTGTAAAGTTTGCTCAGCGCTGTGCAAGGTATCCAGCGCTTGCGCTATGGCAGCCTGTAAAGCTTGCTCATCTTGCGCATAAGCGGGCAACTCAATGGCCGCTAAATTCAAGCGCATATTGAACAGCTGTACGCCACTGTGTTCTTGGCCACTGCCGGCATCAAGCGCGGCTAGATGCGGCGCTAAGTCAGTGCGCTCCAATAACTCTTCGCGTACGACCTTACCGACACTGTGCTGCCAATCGGGCACTTGCTGCTGGAGAAACTGACGCAAACTGCCCTCGGCAGGTGCTTGCTGGCGTTTTAACTGGGCGTAATGTTGCTCAGCCTGACGCACGCTTTTCTGCTGACGCTCTATGTCAGCTAAATGGTTGTTTTGCAGCTGCTTAGCCTGCTCATACTGTGCATGCAGGCGATCCACATCATCACCTTGCTGATTGAGCTGTTGCTGTATCGCTTCTAGACGCGCCTGCTCTGTTTCCAGCGTTAACTGCTCTTGTGCGGTGAGCAAGGACACGCTTAAGCGGGCTTTAACATCGGCTTGCTGCTGAAAAATCAGGTTTTGCTGTTCTTGCAGCTCAGCTTGCAAAGCACTTTGTTGCTGCTGATGTTCGTGCTCCAACTGGGTTTTGTGCTGATTGTGCTGCTGACGCAAGGTGCTTTCTTGATCGCGGACTTTTTGTTGCTGATGAGTATGTTTCTCGACAAACTCATTGAGCTGACCGGCCAACTCTAACTGACGTGCTTCAAAACGCTGACGCGAGTTGCCCGCTTCTTCGCGCAGTAACTGCAAATGCCGGTCCAACTCGTCACGCTGATTGCGCCAACTCGGTAATTGAGCGACGGCATGCTCAAGCGCAGCCATATCGCGCTGAGTAAAATCGGTATAACGCTGCTCGATATTATCGAGATCAGTTTCGACTTGCTTGAGTTGACTCGCCGCCTGACTGTGACTGCTATTGAGCGTGTGGCGCTGGCTTTGATAAGCCTCGTCTTGCAGGGCAACTTTACGTTTTGCGTCTTGAATAGCCGCACTTTGATCGGCACAACTGCGCTCTAACTGACTGGCATCTTTGAGCAACAAAGGCTGCAACTGCCACAAGGCCTGTTCAGTACTGGTCAGATGATCCACTTGCTTGCTGATGCTATCCATTTCAGTTTGCAAACCGCTTAAGCGTCGTGACTGGCGCACCTGCTGCACCCATTCACGCACTTGGGTACTTTTGACTTGCGTGGTGGGAAGCGCCACGCCTTCATCTTCAAAAATAGCAGCAAGCATGGTTTTCAAGGTGTCCATTTTGCCTTCTTTGGCATGCACAGCCGACACCAGCTTTTCGATGTGGCGTAAACGATGTGGACTACTGACCAAACTATAACGCAAAGCAATTTGTCTGAGACGCACCGATTCAGTGCGCGACACCGGCTGAGTGAAGGCACTAAAATCATTCTGAATAATGCTGCGATATTCATTAATGGTGCTAATGCGATTGGAATGCTCAATCTTATGTTGGCGTAAGTAAGCGGTGAACTCTTGATAGCTCAGCGCCTGGGCACGGCCTTTAGCATCGGTACGCAAATATTGCTCAGGGCGGTAGGCGCTATTGATAAAACGATAGCTGACCCCCTCTTCTTTTCTACGGGTGATGGTCACCTGACAGACGGTGCCAGCTTCACGGCGGTATTCATAAATT
>JAAZCO010000309.1 GCA_012513235.1 Gammaproteobacteria bacterium | reverse complement strand
GGTTCGACCTGTGCTTTTTTAGCCAGTTTAGTCGCTCAGCAAGGTTTAAGTGTGGGGGTGTACAGCTCGCCACACTTGCTGCATTACAATGAGCGAGTGCGTATTAACGGCCAAGATGTCAGTGATGAGCAGTTGTGCGCAGCCTTTACCGCTGTTGAGGCTGCACGTGGCGAGACCAGCTTAACGTATTTTGAAATGGGCACTTTGGCCGCTTTTTGGCTGTTTGCTCAAGCACCCTTAGCGGTAGTGATTCTTGAGGTCGGCTTAGGTGGTCGCTTAGACGCGGTTAATATTGTCGATGCTGATGTGGCGGTGATCACCAATATTGGTTTAGATCATCATGACTGGCTGGGTGATACCCGTGAGTCAGTTGCCTATGAAAAGGCTGGTATCTTGCGCAGTGGTCGTACTGCGCTGTGTGGAGATTTAAATCCACCTGAACCTATTTTAACAACGGCTAAAAACTTAAACACTCCGCTGTTGTTGCGTGGCCAAGATTTTGATTTGCAAGTGGCTGAACACAGTTGGCAGTGGCGTGGTGTGGATGAGCAAGGTCAAACAGTGCAGTTGACTGATATACCCTTGCTCAATCTGCCTATGGAAAATGCAGCCTTGGCTCTGCAAGCTTATGTTGCATTGGGTTTACCATGGCAGCCGAGTGCTCTATTGCAGGGGCTGCAGCGCGCACATATCACTGGGCGCTTACAGTCTGTGGCGCTAGCTTATCAAGGGCGTTCGCTGCAATTGCTTTTAGATGTGGCGCACAATCCGCATGCGGCACAGTATCTTGCACAGCGCTTGGCAGCGCAGCCAATCCAGGGTCGCCGTTTAGCAGTATTAGGCATGCTGGATGATAAAGATGTCCATGGCGTTTTATCCTCTATGGCGGATCAGTTTAGCGATTGGGCCGTAGCCGCATTGCCATCACCACGCAGTTGTACTGCACAGGCTTTAGAGTCTGCATTAAGTGAGCAGGGCGCTGAGGTTGTCGCGTACAACAGCATTGGTGAGGCGATTGAAGCGCAATGTGCACAGGCTGCTGCAGATGATCAAATTGTGATTTTTGGTTCGTTCTTTACTGTGGCGCAAGCTCTTAAGTGGCTGGCAACTCAAGCATAAAGCTGTCAGCACAGCATAACCTCTGTTATGTTGTGCTGTTGTTGTGTGCTGGGTAAACGCAGTTCATATCGCAATTAATATAATGGTTAAACAGTAGGGAGAGCGCTGGATGGCTGCTACAGATAATAAACTCAAACAACGCATTGTTGGTGCGCTGGTACTGATTGCTTTGGCGGTCGTTTTTTTACCTATGCTGTTTAAAAATGAAGAGCCTGTACGAGAAGTTGTTGTTGATGCGCCTGAAATGCCAGCAAGCACTGCTGCGCCACAGTTTAGTGCTGAGCAAGTAGCTATACCTGAGCCAGTTGTGGATCCTGCTGCGCAAGAGTGGGGCGAGATTATTGAGCCCCAAGAGCAAGTTGCGGTGCAGGTTATTGCACCTGCACCTGCATCTGCACCAGTGACTAAAAAAGTTGAGACTGTTAATACAGCGCCTGCTCAGCCTGTGACGCAAAAGCCTGCTGCAGTCAACGTAGCTCCAGGTATTGATCAAAATAACTTGCCAGTATCTTGGTCGATTCAATTGGCCAATCTCACCAATAAAGACAACGCACAAGCCCTTCGTGACACCTATCGTAAAAAGCAATACAACGCTTATGTGCGCAGCGCAGAGGGTACTCACCGTGTGCTGATTGGTCCGTTAGTCAAACAAGCAGAAGCCCAAGCTTTATGTAAAAGCTTAAAAAGCCGCGAAGGCCAAGAGTGTTTTGTCGTGCGCTACCAACCTTAAGTGCACAATGGCGATTAAAATCGCAACAAGCGCTTACCAGTGTGCAGTCGCTCTGTTAAAATACTGACTTTAATACATCAGGTAAATTATTCGTGGCTTTCAATTGGGTCGATGTCGTTATTCTCGGCATTGTATTGGTTTCATCCTTGATCAGTCTCAGTCGTGGCTTTGTTAAAGAAGCACTTTCGCTGGTGACTTGGTTACTCGCCGGAATCGTGGCTTGGACTTTCGGCGGTAGTTTTGCCCATCATTTAGAACCCTATATTGATACTGCATCGCTGCGCACAATAGCTGCATGCGCTGTATTGTTTGTCACGACACTGATTGTGTGTGGCTTAGTTAACTTTATTTTAGTGCAATTGATCCGAGCGACTGGCCTGACGGGTACCGACCGCTTATTAGGTATGGTATTTGGTGCTGCGCGCGGCTTGTTTTTAGTGGTTGTGTTGGTTGGTTTACTCAGTCTTGCGCCGGTTGAGCAAGACAGTTGGTATCAACAATCAACTTTAATTCCACACTTTCTATTGATTGCTGATTGGTCAAAAAACCTTATCTTAGATTTGTCTGGTCAGTGGATTTCTACAGCTCAAAATGCTTCGCATTATTAATGAGTAAATCAAACAGTTATTTTGTATAACTGCCTTTAATTAGCATGACATAGCAGGGGTTGCATTCGATGTGTGGCATTGTCGGTATTGTCGGAAAATCAAACATTAATCAAGCGCTCTACGATGCGCTTACCGTACTTCAACACCGTGGCCAGGACGCCGCTGGAATGGTGACATCAAAGAATGGACGTTTGTTTCTGCGCAAAGACAATGGCTTAGTGCGTGATGTAGTACGCACACGACATATGAAAGAACTGGTGGGTCATGTCGGTATTGGCCATGTACGTTACCCCACTGCAGGCAGTTCGAGCAGTGCAGAAGCCCAACCCTTTTATGTGAACTCGCCTTACGGTATTACTCTTGCTCACAACGGTAACTTAACCAATGTGAAGCAGTTGGCCCAAGAGATTTACCAAGCTGATTTACGCCACGTTAATACCAATTCCGACTCTGAAGTACTGCTTAACGTATTTGCGCATGAGTTGAGTTTGCGCGGCCAATTACAGCCCAGCCCTGAAGATGTTTTTGCTGCGGTCAGTCGTGTGCATGAGCGCTGTGAAGGTGGCTATGCTGTAGTGGCGATGATTACCGGTTATGGCGTGTTAGGTTTTCGCGATCCGCATGGTATTCGTCCTATTGTATTTGGCCAGCGTCAGACTGATGAAGGCGTTGAGTACATGATCGCCTCGGAAAGTGTCGCACTGGACGTTTTAGGCTTTACCTTGATTCGTGATTTAGCACCGGGTGAAGCGGTCTATATTACTGAAGAAGGTGAGTTGCATACCCGTCAATGTGCAGCCAACCCAGTGCTTAATCCATGCATCTTTGAGCATGTGTATTTGGCTCGTCCAGACTCCATTATTGATGGTGTCTCAGTGTATAAAGCGCGTTTGCGCATGGGTGAAAAGCTCGCTGATAAAATTCTGCGCGAGCGTCCCGAGCACGATATTGACGTAGTGATTCCAATCCCTGATACCAGCCGTACCTCAGCGCTTGAGTTAGCCAATCGTTTGGGTGTGAAGTACCGCGAAGGTTTTGTAAAAAATCGCTATATCGGTCGTACTTTTATTATGCCGGGTCAAGCCGAGCGTAAGAAATCAGTACGTCAAAAGCTCAATGCGATTGATCTGGAGTTTCGTGGCAAAAATGTCATGTTAGTCGATGATTCGATTGTGCGTGGTACCACCTGTAAGCAGATTATTCAGATGGCCCGTGAAGCTGGTGCTAAGAATGTGTATTTCTGTTCAGCAGCACCTGCAGTACGCTATCCGAACGTATATGGCATTGATATGCCAAGCGTGCATGAATTGATTGCGCACAATCGCACGACCGAAGAAGTGGCAGACTTAATCGGTGCGGACTGGTTACTGTATCAAGATCTAGAAGATCTGATTGATTCAGTGGGCGGTGGCAAGATTAAAATCGATCAGTTTGACTGTGCTGTCTTTGATGGCGTGTATGTGACCGGCGGGATTGATGCGCAATATTTACAGCGCATCGAAAGTGAGCGTAACGACCTTGAAATGAGTGCTAAAGAAGTCACTCAAGCCACTATAGGTTTGCATAACAGCTGATACGCTAAGCTCTATTGTGCGCTGTTATCAGCATAGCAGCGCAGCACAGAAGGGCGTGTTTAGCACTGCCCTGTAAGTATTATCAATATAAGGTGTAAGTCATGACGACGGATTGGCAGGCGGGCCGACTCAACAGTGAGTTAGCAGATGCGGGTTTTGATACCTTAGCGGTACGTGCTGGACAGCATCGCAGCTTTGAATCTGAGCACAGTGAGGCGATCTTTACCACTTCAAGCTATGTGTTTCGCAGTGCTGCAGACGCTGCAGCCACTTTTGCTGGCGATCGTGATGGTAACGTTTATTCACGCTATACCAACCCGACTGTGCG
>JAAZCO010000308.1 GCA_012513235.1 Gammaproteobacteria bacterium | reverse complement strand
GCTTATTTTAAAGGGCATGGATGTGATTGCCCAAGCCAAAACAGGTAGTGGTAAGACTGCGGCCTTTGGTATTGGCTTATTATCACCACTCAATCCACGCTACTTTGGCTGCCAAGCTTTAGTGCTGTGCCCAACCCGTGAGCTAGCGGATCAGGTCTCTAAAGAGATTCGTCGTTTAGCGCGTGCCGAAGGCAATATTAAAGTGCTGACCTTGTGTGGCGGCGTACCTTTTGGTCCGCAAGTCGGCTCGTTGGAGCATGGCGTACATATTGTGGTCGGCACGCCGGGTCGTGTTTTAGAGCATGCACGTAAAGGCACGTTGGACTTGTCTGGCCTGAACACACTGGTACTGGATGAAGCTGACCGTATGTTGGATATGGGCTTTTATGACAGCATTGCTGACATTATTGAGTTCACCCCCAAGCGTCGTCAGACCTTGTTGTTCTCTGCTACTTTCCCCGATGGTATTCAGCAGTTAGCGTCTAACTTTTTACGTGATCCGCAGCATATCAAAGCCGATACCGAGCATGCTGAGCATCAGATTGAGCAGCATTTCTACGAAATCACCCCAGAGCAGCGTGAAGGTGCGGTGGAGCGTATTTTGCGCCATTACCGTCCTGAAGCCTGTGTAGCCTTTTGCTTTACTAAGCAGCAGACACAAGATTTAGCGGATTATCTCAATAGTGAGAAAATCTCTGCTTTAGCCTTGCATGGTGATTTAGAGCAGCGCGAACGTGACCAAGTTTTAGCCTTGTTCAGTAACCGCAGTTGCAGCGTATTAGTGGCAACGGATGTGGCCGCCCGTGGTTTGGATATTGAATCCTTGCCGATGGTGATCAACGTTGAATTAGCGCGTGATCCAGAGATCCATGTACACCGTATCGGTCGTACCGGCCGTGCGGGCGCTAAAGGTATGGCAATCAGTCTTGTGGGTCCAAAAGAAACCTTCCGTGCGCAAGCCATTGAAGAGCTGCAAGGTAAGCCTTTGAATTGGCATTCGCTCAATGGTTTGAAAGAGTCGGATGGCCAGTCCTTGCTGCCAGCCATGGCCACTTTGTGCATCGCTGCCGGTCGTAAAGATAAATTACGTCCCGGTGATATTCTCGGTGCCTTAACCGGTATTGGCGGTTTGACCGGTAAGCAGGTGGGTAAGATTGCCATCTTTGATCACCAAGCCTTTGTGGCGGTTGAGCGTTTATTAGCCCGTGAAACGCAGCAAAACTTAGAAGCAGGCAAGATCAAAGGTCGCAGCTTAAAAGTTCGCGTTCTGTAATAGATGCAGAAGAACTGGGCTGGCGCAAAGGCCTTGCGCTAGCCCAGCTTACTTGCGCAATGGCGTGAGTAAATCGCTGAGGCCATTGTGGTCAATCTCATGCATCAACTCTAATAAACGACCGATATCGTTTTTGGGGAAACCCTCGCGGGCAAACCAGTTTAGATATTGGCCGGGCAGGTCAGCAATCAGTCGGCCTTGGTACTTGCCAAAGGGCATCTGTGTGGTGACGAGGCGTTGTAAGTCTTTGGGTTGCATGGGCTTCGCTGCAGGTTATGGATCAGGCTGCTATAGTCTCAAAATTAATCGCGTTGTGCATGCTGCTACTGTGCATGCTGCCATAATGCTTGC
>JAAZCO010000046.1 GCA_012513235.1 Gammaproteobacteria bacterium | reverse complement strand
TTAACGCAAAATTTCGCGCTCGGTATCTAATAAGTAGGGCAATTCAAGTTGCTCAAGCAGTGCTTGTTCGTTGCCTTCTAAGTAAATACGCCCGTCACCCACAGCTTCATCAAGTGCTGTGGCGAGCAGTTCAATACCTTGTTCGCTACGCGCCGCGCTGACCACTTCACCTACTGCACTTGAATGTACAGGTGATAGCAAAGCTGTGCCTGGTGCAGGTAGATCAGTGCCGGCCATTTTAAAGTGATACATATGGCGCTTGAGTTTGCCTAAATACTGCATGCGCGCAACAATTTCTTGTCCCGTGTAGCAGCCTTTTTTAAAGCTCACTGCATCGAGTGCCGGTAAATTAAGCATTTGCGGAATAAACTGCTCACGTACCGGCATGCTGACATGCCCAATACCACTACGGATTTGTCCTAGCAGCCAAGTATTGAGCGGTGCTTCGGGGAGTAAGTTCAGTAAACGCTTGCGCAGGCACGGGCCTTCGTCGGCGCTGACCCACAGTTCAGTGAGCAAGTCGGAGACGCGAATAGCGATCATCTGATTGCTGTGCACGGTACTGTTGACTTCCTTAGGTAAATCAATGCCCAGTGCGCTGAGAGCTTCATCACCCTGATAAAGACCAAAACGGCTCCATAGTGCGCTGTCATCAGTCAGTTTGGACTTGGAAAATACCGCATACTTTTGTAGTTCGGCCAATTGCGCTGTTAAAATTTCGGTGTCCATCGCTAATAAATAGCCATCATTTTCTAATAACACCCGAAAACTTGATAACATGCGTCCTTTAGGCGTGCAGCGGGCGCCGAGGCTGCTGCGTTCATCGCTAATATACGCAAGATTGCAGGTTACTTGACCTTGTAAAAAAGCTTTTGCGTCAGGACCACGAACAGCAAATACGCCTTCGTGGGTTAATGGGGTAAAACTTGCACAACCAGTCATGATCGTCTCGCTTGTTAAATAATGCATGCGTCTATCATAGAGTGCTAACAGCGTCTTGTCAGCGTATGCCACTTTGTTAAATTTGTCTTATACTGAGTCTACTAATATTTGGAGTGCGCCATGTCTATCGAAGTTGAAGTAAAACGTCTCTATTGGCACAGTCGCCGAGGCATGTGGGAGCTGGATCAATTACTGGTGCCATTTGTTGAAGAACAGTACTTAAAGCTCGATGAAGCTGACCGTGAACGCTACCGTATGTTGCTCGATTGCGAAGACCAAGATATTTTTGGTTGGTGCATGCTGCGTGCTGAGCCGGAAAGTGATGATTTAAAGCGCATTGTTGGATTGGTTTTAGAGCATGCCAAACCTGCATAAACAACATTTTACCTGTTTTTGGCAGCCTTCAATCAGGCTGTCATGGGCGGTTATTGGTGTTTTAGTGTTGGCCAGTGTGGCTGCTGTTTTGGCAGCCATTGCTGTCAGTGTTAAATGTGTGCTGCTGTTGCTGTTAGCTTTGCAGATCTCTGCCCAGTGGCGGCGCATCGATCAGGCGCAGCAACCTCAGTTGCGCATGGGGCTCAAGCACACAGCGCAAGGCTGGCAGATGTGGAGCAGTCAAGCCGGTTGGCGTCCAGTGCAATTGCGAGCTGACAGCATGGCCATACCCGCTTTAGTGTTGTTGCGTTATCGCTACCCTGATCAATGGTTTTACCGCAGTGCCTTGGTACCTTTTGATAGTTTAACGCAGGACAGCCATCGCCGCCTGCGCGTGCAGTTGAAGTTCAGTCGCCGGCGCTGGCAGGCCGTAAAATAGTATCCGCAATTGAGTCGCTCTGTTGTGGGTAGTCTAAGGTGTAGTGCAGGCCGCGACTTTCTTTGCGGCGCATAGCAGAACGAATAATTAGATCGGCCACAACAGCCAGATTGCGCAGTTCAATCAGGTCGCGACTCACGCGGTAGTTGCTGTAAAACTCATCAATCTCATATTGCAGTAAACGCACGCGATGTAGTGCGCGCAGCAAGCGTTTATTGGTGCGGACAATGCCAACGTAATCCCACATAAAGCGCCGCAGTTCATCCCAGTTATGCGCAATAATCACATCTTCATCTGAGTCAGTGACTAAGCTGGCATCCCATTGTGGCAAATCTACGGGCATGGGCACTTGAGCGTCTTGCTCGATGATGTCGTTGGCAGCAGAGCGCGCATAGACAAAGCATTCCAAAAGAGAATTACTGGCCATACGGTTGGCGCCGTGCAGACCGGTAAAGCTGGTCTCGCCAATGGCGTAGAGGTTGTTGATATCGGTATGACCATGCTGGTCAACCACTACGCCACCACAGGTATAGTGAGCAGCGGGCACCACTGGAATGGGTTCTTTGGTGATATCGATACCAAAGGTCAGGCAGCGCTCATAGACAGTTGGGAAGTGTTCTTGAATAAACTCAGTGGATTTGTGGCTGATATCCAAGTAAACACAATCAATACCTAAGCGCTTCATCTCATGGTCAATGGCACGGGCCACAATATCGCGTGGTGCAAGTTCTTCACGGCTATCAAAGCGCGCCATAAAACGCTCGCCATTAGGGAGCTTAAGGTGGGCACCTTCACCGCGTAAGGCTTCGGTGATTAAAAAGTTTTTCGCTTGTGGGTGGTATAAGCAGGTGGGGTGAAACTGATTAAACTCTAAATTACCCACGCTGCAACCGGCACGCCAAGCCATGGCGATGCCATCACCGCAGGCACTGTCTGGATTGCTGGTATATAAGTAGACCTTAGCTGCACCGCCGGTGGCTAAGACGGTAAAGCGCGCGGCGTAGGTATCCACTTCATCGGTCGTGCGATTGAGTACATAGGCACCCAAGCAAGCATTGCCCTCGCGGCCCAGCTTACCAGCCATAATTAAGTCAACCGCCACTTGCTGCTCAATTAAATGAATATTGCTGTGCTGGCGCGCGCGCGCAAGTAATGTTGTAAAAATCGCCGCACCTGTGGCATCGGCCGCGTGAATAATGCGGCGATGACTGTGGCCGCCTTCACGTGTGAGGTGATAATCATAGTGAACATCATCGGTGTCGTTACGCGTGAAGGGCACGCCTTGCTCAATCAGCCAATCAATTGAACTGCGACTGTTTTCAACAGTAAAACGCACGGCATCTTCATTACATAAACCAGCACCAGCAATCAAGGTGTCTTGCACATGCGATTCAACGGTATCGGTATCATCGAGTACCCCAGCGACACCACCTTGCGCCCAGTAGGTTGAGCCGCTGGATAAGTCGCCTTTGCTGAGTACCGCAATGCGCAAATGGTTGGGCAGGGTGAGCGCTGTGGTTAAACCTGCTGCACCACTGCCGATAATCAAAACATCATATTGATAAGATTGGCTCATAAATAAGGTCCACTCCAAGGATGCGCATGAGTATAACGCTGGTTGGCTTTGCAAAATACTTCCAAATGGATGGAACTTTTCAATTGTTTGATGGCTCAATAATGGCATACAACATTAAACTGCGCGTCATTCAAAGAAACAGGTTAAAGTTAAATAAAACGGGGCGCTGCTGTGATGGTTCTTTTTATCGACACCAGACGGGCCGCTGTACATATTTAATGTGGAGAGTTAATTATGGCGCAAACACAATGTGCTATGAAAAGTAATGTGACAGGCGTCTGTATTGGAGACGCTGCATGACCGCGGATGATGATCAGCAGCTGGTCAAACGTGTACAAAGTGGTGATAAGCGAGCTTTCGATCTTTTGGTTTTAAAGTATCAAAATCGAATTATGGGCTTAGTTGTGCGTTTTGTGCATGACCCCCATGAGGCACAAGACGTGACTCAAGAAGCTTTTATCAAGGCCTATCGAGCACTGGCTAATTTTCGTGGCGACAGTGCGTTTTATACATGGCTGTACCGTATTGCTATTAATACAGCAAAAAATTATTTGGTTTCGCGCAATCGCCGCCCACCCAGTAGTGATGTGGATTCAAGTGATGCTGAGTTTTATGATGGCGACCATGCCCTCAAAGATATGGCATCCCCTGAGCGTTTAATGCTGCGTGATGAAATTGATGAAACCGTACAGCGCAGTATTAAACAATTACCAGAAGATTTACGTTGTGCGCTAACTTTACGCGAATTTGAAGGTCTCAGTTATGAGGACATTGCAACCGTGATGCAGTGCCCCGTAGGTACAGTGCGTTCGCGCATATTTAGAGCACGCGAGGCTGTTGATAAAGCTTTGCGGCCCCTGTTGCAAAACGCTGACTAATGCGCGACGCACGATAAAAGAGGAATCCTAATATGAGTCAAGACATTCTTAAGCAGTCGCTCTCAGCCCTGATGGATAATGAGGCTGATGAGATGGAGCTGCGCCGAGTACTCAATGCCGTTAATGATCCGCAGGTACGCGCTGATTGGTCTCATTATCATGCTGCGCGTGCTGCCATGCATAACGAGCCGAGCTATGCTCAAGTTGACTTGTCTGCAAGCATTATGGCTGCCATTGACGCCGAAGAATCAGCGCCATTGATCGACCAGCAAGAGACCGTTACGCCAGCAGCGAAGAAAACTAATTTACAGTGGCTAACACGTGTGGCGGTAGCTGCATCAGTGACTTTAGCTGTGTTAGGTGGTGTGCGTTTTTACAATCAAGATTCGCTACAGCAAGAAGCCATGCTGGTGCAGAGCGAGCAGCGCTTGCCTGCAAGTACTCATGCTCAAGCTGATCGACCTGTAGTGCTTGCCAGTTATAGCGCGCAAGGTGATAAAACACCTATTGTTGAAGCTGTCGATGGTCAAGATGCTTGGTATGAGCGTCGTTTGCCGAGTTATATGCGTCAACATGCACAGCAAACGGGCGCGAATAAAACAGAAAGCGGACTGCCGTATGCGCGGGCTGCCAGTTTGGAAGGTCAATAGCGGATGCTGGTAAAAGCTCTTTGCTCTGGCGTCGCATTAGGGATGATGCTAACGGGTAACGTGTTAGCTGCGACGCAGGCACACACTGCAGAGCAGTGGTTGCAGCGATTACAGAGTGCACAGGAAGCGCAAAACTATCAAGGCTCCTTTGTCTATGAACGCAAAGGGGCTTTTTCCACTCACCAAGTCTGGCATCAAGTGAATGCGCAGGGACAGTTACTTGAGCGCTTTGTGCAGCTCAATGGTCCTGCGCATGAAATGATGCGTATCGATGGTCGTGTCTCATGTATGAGTGCGGCTGTGGCTGACGAATTAGCCACAGTGGATATGTGGCCTGCAACTGTGCTGCATATTCAAGAGTTACAGCACTCTTATGATATACGGGTATTGAAAGACTCGAGAGTGGCCGGTCATGCCACCACAGTCCTGTTGTTTGCACCGCGCGATCAGCATCGTTATGCCGTTGAATTGCATATGGATAAAAGCACAGCCATACCGTTAAAAACCTTGTTGCTCAATGAGCATGGTGAGTTGCTCGAGCGCTTCCAGTTTGTGCAGTTTAAGGCGCAAGCTGGCGCGGTACATGAGGTTAACGAGCAAGGCTTATTGATTGTTAGTGAGCAGTGTCAGCCGATTGATCAAGTGCAAGCGCCAAAAACACAACAAGTGCAGCGTGATTCTGTCGCGAGTTGGCTGCCGCCAGGTTTTACTTTGTTGCGCAGTCATTACAAGCCTGCTCTAGAGCACAACGGCGATGTACTCAGTCAGGTCTATTCTGACGGCTTGGCACATTTTTCGGTTTTCTTTGAGCCGCTTGCAGATGCCAAAGTACAGGGTGGACGTCGTCAAATTGGTCCAACCGCAGTGGTATCTAAAAAAGTACAGCAGGGTAGCGAGTATAAAATGGTCACAGTCATTGGGGAAATCCCTTTAGGTACGGCTGAGCGTATCGCTTTATCAGTGCATGACGAGCAGGGCGTCATTGATGATTGAAGAGCCTGGTGTGGTATTAGCTGTGGATGGGCAGGATGTTTGGGTTGCCACGCAACGTAAAACAACTTGCGGTAGTTGCGCAGCTAAAGCTGCGTGCGGTCAAGGTATTGTTAATAGCTTCTCAGCGGATAAAAAGCCTCATACCATTAAAGTGCGTTCTGATTTGCACTTGCAAGAAGGTGATCAAGTCACCTTGGGTATCAGTGAAGACTCGTTAATTCGTGGTGCTATGTTGGTGTATATGTTGCCGTTAGTGGCGATGTTTGCTGCAGCTTTAGGGGTCAATGCGCTAAACGCCGCAGAACCTTGGGTGATTTTAGCTGCAGTGCTGGGGTTTCTTGGTGGTGCAATTTGGGTGCGTTTATTTAGCGCGCGTTATATGGATGAAACAACAATGCAACCTGTTGTGCTCAGAGCGCAGATTGTTTTAAATTCTGTGCCTGAAGTGTAATTTTAGTAATGGAGAATCTTATGCTACAGAAAAAAACTTCGTTATTGCTTGGTGCCTGTATGGCGCTGATGGTGCTGGTGATGCCCACAGCGCAAGCACAATTACCTGATTTCACTGTGCTGGTTGAAGAATCAGCGCCGGCTGTTGTGAATATCAGTACACGACAAACTGCTAAAGCCCAAACCGGTCCTGGAGGCTTTCATTCCTTACCTGAATTAGAAGGCTTACCACCTATTTTTCGTGAGTTTTTTGAGCGCAGTATACCCATGCCACGCTCTGAGCAAGGCCCGCATAATAAAGGCGGCCAGCGCGAAGCACAGTCATTGGGCTCAGGCTTTATTATCTCCAAAGATGGTTATGTTCTGACTAACAATCACGTGATTGCTGACGCTGATGAAATCATTGTGCGTCTTGCTGATCGCAGTGAGTTGCAGGCGAAATTAGTGGGTACTGATCCGCGCACTGATGTGGCGTTATTAAAAGTTGAAGGTAAAAATTTACCTACAGTGAAGCTGGGCAAGTCTAAGGATTTAAAAGTAGGCGAGTGGGTGTTGGCGATTGGCTCACCGTTTGGCTTTGATCACTCAGTCACTTCAGGCATTGTTTCGGCTAAAGGCCGTAACTTGCCCAATGACAACTATGTACCTTTTATTCAAACCGATGTCGCGATTAACCCTGGTAACTCAGGTGGTCCGTTATTTAACTTAAACGGCGAAGTGGTGGGGATTAACTCGCAAATCTTTACCCGTTCGGGTGGATTTATGGGCTTGTCTTTTGCTATTCCAATGGAAGTGGCCTTAGATGTTAGTGATCAGCTTAAAGCCAGCGGTAAAGTGGATCGCGGCTGGTTGGGTGTGGTGATTCAAGAAGTTAATAAAGATCTGGCCGAATCCTTTGGTTTAGATAAGCCAGCCGGCGCTTTAATTGCACAAGTGTTGGAAAGTGGTCCCGCAGATAAAGGTGGCTTGAAAGTCGGTGATGTGATTTTAAGTATGAATGATCATCCCGTGGTGATGTCTGCTGATTTGCCGCATTTAGTCGGTGCAGTGAAGCCTGGTAAAACAGTTAAATTAGAAGTGATGCGTGAAGGGTCACGTCAAACCTTAAAAGTGAAAGTAGGATCTTTACCGAATGAAGGTGAGGAAATGACATTAGCTGGGAGCAAAGGTGATGTCAGTAAAAGTGATCGTTTAGGCATCACTGTGGTTGATTTGACTGCCGAGCAGAAAAAAGCCATCGATTTACAAGGTGCTGTCTTGATTCAAGAAGTGCGTGATGGTGCGGCGGCGATGATTGGCTTGCGTGCAGGAGATGTGATCACTCACTTGAATAATCAAATGATTGATTCAGCTAAAACCTTCGCTAAAATTACGCAAGACTTGCCCAGCAATCGCTCGGTATCGATGCGTGTGTTGCGTCAGGGGCGTGCAAGCTTTATTACTTTTAAGCTCTCCAGCTAATCTATCCGCTAGCGGATTAAATAGCCCATTGAAAAGCGACCTGCGGGTCGCTTTTTTTAATTTTAACCAGCGGTGAGCCTTGGTTTTTTCTGCGTGCAGTCGTCGATAGATGACTTGAACCCTACTAATCAGGTAAACTCATCGGCTATTTTCTGTTGGCAGTCGGCCGACGGACTGAATTGTAGAGTGATGTTCTGTGAGTGACTTGAGTCATATCCGTAATTTTTCCATTATTGCCCACATCGACCATGGTAAATCCACTTTGGCCGACCGCTTGATTCAAATGTGCGGTGGCTTGACCGAGCGCGAAATGGCGTCACAGGTCTTGGACTCTATGGATCTCGAGCGTGAACGGGGCATTACCATTAAAGCCCACAGCGTAACTTTGAGCTACACTGCGCGTGATGGCCGTGTTTATCAGCTTAACTTTATTGACACGCCAGGCCACGTTGACTTCAGCTATGAAGTGAGTCGTTCACTGGCGGCCTGTGAAGGTGCCTTGTTGGTGGTAGATGCCGGTCAAGGTGTTGAAGCCCAGTCGGTTGCTAACTGTTACACGGCGATTGAGCAAGGCCTTGAAGTGATGCCGGTGCTGAATAAGATTGACTTGCCGCAAGCGGACCCTGAGCGCGTGCAAGAAGAAATTGAGCATGTGATTGGTATTGATGCAACTGATGCCGTGACCTGCAGTGCCAAAACTGGTTTAGGTGTTGATGAAGTCCTTGAGCGTTTAGTAAAAGTGATTCCACCACCTGAAGGTGAAATTGATGCGCCGCTGCAAGCGCTGATTATTGACTCATGGTTTGATAACTACCTAGGTATTGTCTCCTTAGTGCGCGTGAAAAACGGCTGCATTAAGAAAGGCGATAAAGTGTTGGTGAAGTCCACGGGTCGCGTACACCAGGTCGACAGCGTTGGTGTGTTTAATCCTAAGCACACGCCCACGGCAAACCTGAAAGCCGGTGAAGTAGGCTTTATTATTGCTGGTATTAAAGACATTCAAGGCGCACCAGTGGGTGATACCTTAACGTTATCAAATACCCCTGATGTTGATGTGCTGCCGGGTTTTCAGCGTGTACAGCCGCAGGTGTATGCCGGTTTATTCCCCGTTAGTTCCGATGACTTTGAAGACTTTCGCGATGCGCTAGAAAAGCTCACGCTGAACGATGCTGCGTTGCAGTACCAGCCTGAAAGCTCTGAGGCTTTGGGTTTTGGTTTCCGCATTGGTTTCCTTGGCATGTTGCATATGGAAATCATTCAAGAGCGTCTTGAGCGTGAATACGACTTGGATCTGATTACCACAGCACCAACGGTAATCTTTGAAGTTGTACTGAAAAATGGCGATATCATTTACGTGGATAACCCATCACGTATGCCTGATCCATCGCTGATTGAAGAAATGCGTGAGCCGATTGTTAAGGCCACTATTTTAGTACCACAAGAGCATTTGGGTAACGTAATTACTCTGTGTATTGAAAAGCGTGGTGTACAAACGGATATGCACTTCTTGGGTAGCCAAGTTCAAGTGATCTATGATTTACCGATGAACGAAGTGGTTTTGGACTTCTTTGACCGTCTTAAATCAGTCAGCCGTGGCTATGCCTCCTTAGATTACAGCTTTGATCGTTATCAGGCGGCTCATTTGTCGCGTCTTGACGTATTAATTAATGGTGAGCGTGTGGATGCGTTAGCCTTAATTGTGCACCGTGACCAAGCTGCAGGAAAGGGCCGTTCCTTAGCCGAAAAGATGAAAGAATTGATTCCACGTCAAATGTACGATGTGGCGATTCAAGCTGCGCTTGGTGGACAAATTGTTGCACGTACCTCGGTCAAAGCCTTACGTAAAAACGTTCTTGCTAAGTGCTATGGCGGTGACGTGAGCCGTAAGCGTAAACTGCTTGAGAAGCAAAAAGCAGGTAAGAAAAGAATGAAGCAAGTGGGTAACGTTGAAATCCCACAAGAGGCCTTCTTGGCAGTACTGCGAGTGGATGAATAATCTATGACATTAAATTTCCCATTGATATTGGTCATTGCGGTCGCCGTGACAGGGTTGCTTGCGTTACTTGACCTGGTGTATTTTGCCCCGCGTCGCCGCGTAGCGATTGCCCAATATGAAAAAGATGCAGTGGCGCTTAATTCTGAAGTTCGCGAGCGCTTAGAAAAAGAACCGCTGCTAATCGAGTATGGGAAATCATTCTTTCCAGTGTTGGCGGTGGTCTTTGTTTTGCGCTCGTTTATTGTTGAGCCTTTTCAAATACCATCCGGCTCAATGATTCCAACTTTGGAAGTGGGCGACTTTATTTTGGTAAATAAATTTGCCTACGGCATTCGTTTGCCGGTTATTGATCAAAAAGTTATAGAAATCAGCGACCCTAAGCGCGGTGATGTCATGGTGTTTAAATACCCTGAAGATACCCGCATTAACTACATTAAGCGTGTGGTGGGTTTGCCGGGTGACGTGGTGACTTACACCTCAGATAAGCGTATTTTAGTCAATGGTAAGGCCATTGATGAGCGCTTTTTAGGTGAAGAACCCGGTAGCTTAGGCAGTGCCGCTGTGTTTACTGAGAGCCTAGGCGAGCAAGAGCATTATATTCGTAAGGAAGCACGGCGCCGCATTGAACCTACTCGTCAGTGGTATGTTCCGGCGGGCCATTATTTTATGATGGGCGATAACCGTGATAACTCAAAAGACAGCCGTTACTGGGATGACCCCAGCATACCTTTTGAATTACAAGGTATGGTTCCAGATGAGTATATTGTTGGTAAAGCCTTTGCAATTTGGCTGACATGGGCGGATCCTAAGTTCGGTATATTACCCAGTTTCAGTCGTGTTGGTTTAATTCACTAATTCTGCGTATGACCCTCTGCAGAGGCGGTCATGCGGCTGAAGGCGTGTGTTATGCAGTGTAGTAAACAGCAGTTATAGTTCCAGTATTGGGGGGTAACTGAGCACTTGCCAGCGTCTTCACCGTAAACAGCCCTTGGTGGCTGATGTGCAATTTTGATTTGGTGGTAACTTTTGACAAACAATATCGTGTGCGTGCCTAGTGAGTGATCCATTACTGATTTTACAGAAAAGAATTGGCTACACCTTTAAAGATACGGCTTTGTTGACCTTGGCGTTAACTCATCGTAGTTTTTCTGGGCGTAATAATGAGCGTCTTGAGTTTTTGGGAGATGCCATTCTAAATTTTGTTGCCGGTGAAAAGTTGTTCCATCACTTTGCACAGGCCAAAGAAGGACAGTTGTCACGTCTGCGTTCGCGTCTAGTGAAAGGCGAAACCTTAGCTGTGTTAGCGCGAGGCTTTGGCTTAGGTGAGTATTTACGCTTAGGTTCAGGCGAGTTAAAAAGTGGTGGCTTTCGCCGCGATTCAATTTTAGCTGACACCACTGAAGCCATTATTGGGGCTATTTACCTTGACTCAGGTATGGAAGTTGCGCGTGAGCGAGTCTTAGCTTGGCTCGAACAGCACTTTTCTGAGTTAACCTTGGTGGATACCAATAAAGATCCAAAAACACGTCTGCAGGAATTTTTACAATCACGCAGTACGGATCTACCACACTACGAGGTGGTGGATATTCAAGGCGAGCCGCATTGCCGCATATTTCATGTGGAATGTCAGGTGAGCTTACTTAATGAAAAAACTCGAGGTCAGGGTGCCAGTCGGCGCATTGCCGAGCAAGTGGCAGCGTCTCTGGCACTGATCGCCTTGGGTATAGAGAGTAATCATCAGCATGACTGAACAAGCAACACGTTGTGGCTATGTGGCCATTGTAGGTCGTCCGAACGTTGGTAAATCGACGTTGGTCAACCATATTTTGGGCCAAAAGTTAGCTATCACTTCGCGTAAACCGCAAACCACGCGCCATAATATGCTCGGTATTAAAACCGAAGGCGCTGTACAAACCGTTTACGTGGACACCCCAGGTTTACATATGGGGGGGCAAACTGCACTTAATCGCTTTATGAACCGCAGTGCTTTAACCGCTTTAAAAGATATTGATGTGGCAATTTTTGTTGTGGATCGTATGCGTTGGACTGAAGAAGACGAAATGGTCTTTGAGCGCATTCAGCACCTGACCTGCCCATTGATTATCGCAGTTAATAAAGCTGACCGTTTAGAAGATAAAAGTCAGCTCTTAGCGCACCTGAAATGGTTAGCTGAGAAGTTGCCGAACGCACAAATTGTGCCGGTTTCTGCGTTGCATGGCCATAATCTGGAAACCCTTGAGCAAGTGGTTGCCGATTACTTGCCAGAAAGTGAACACTTCTTCCCTGAAGATCAGATCACTGACCGCTCCAGCCGTTTTTTAGCGGCAGAGTTGGTGCGTGAAAAAATCATGCGTCAGTTGGGTGCAGAATTGCCCTATCAGATTACGGTAGAGATTGAAGAGTTTAAGCAAGAAGGTCACATCTTGCATATTCACGCGCTGATTTTGGTTGAGCGTGATGGCCAGAAGAAAATCATTATTGGTGAAAAAGGCGAGCGTATTAAGCGCATTGGCCAAGAAGCCCGTAAAGATATGGAAGCGATGTTTGGCTCCAAGATCATGCTCAACTTGTGGGTTAAAGTGAAAGGTGGTTGGTCGGATGATGAGCGCGCCCTGCGTTCATTAGGTTATCAAGAGTATTGATGGCTATTTAACACAGGCTCTGTTCTGGAGTCTGTGTTGCCTTGAGGCGCACTTATGCAGTCGTTAGCCTTTATTTTGCACAGTCGTCCCTATAAAGAAACCAGCGCCTTGATGGATGTATTTACACCAGCGGGTCGTGTATCCGCAGTGTTGCGTGGTGCGCGGGGTAAGCTCGGTAGTATTGCTCGTCCTTTTTCTGCTTTAGATATTGAATTGCGCGGCCGCAGTGAATTAAAAACCATCAGTCGTATTGAGCCGGCCGGTGGCTTTAATTCCTTGCAAGGTCAGGCTTTATTTTGCGGTATGTATCTTAATGAGTTGCTGGTGCGCTTGCTGCCGCTCAATGATCCGCAACCTGTGTTATTTGAGCACTATATGCTGGCCGTGCAAGGTTTAGCTCAGGGCGTGGCTTTAGAGCCCTTGCTGCGTACTTTTGAATGGCGCTTGCTGGAGCAACTGGGTTATGGCTTTTCTTTTGAGCGAGATGTGCAGGGGCAGGCATTGGATGCGCAAATGTTGTATCGTCTGTCACCGCAAAGCGGCTTTGAAGCGGTATCGCGGTTGCAGTCGGGTGTTTTTTTAGGTGCCGATATCTTAGCCTTGGCAGCAGCAGATTGGCAGCAGCCAAGGGTATTGCACACTGCCAAGCGTTTAATGCGTCAAGCGTTGGCGGCTCACTTAGGTGGACGTGCGCTGATGAGTCGTGAATTGTTTTTGATACAAAAAGGATCTAAGTGATGAATTTGAATAAGCGTATTTTGTTAGGCGTCAATATTGATCATATAGCTACTGTGCGTCAGGCACGTGGTACGCGTTATCCTGATCCAGTCAAAGCCGCGTTAGATGCAGAGCAGGCCGGTGCGGATGGTATTACCGTGCATTTGCGCGAAGATCGTCGCCATATTCAAGATCGTGATGTGCGCGTGTTGCGTGAAGTGATGCATACGCCAATGAACTTTGAGATGGGCGTCACCGAAGAAATGTTGGCATTGGCCGAGGAAATTCGTCCTGAGCATGCCTGCTTTGTGCCAGAAACCCGAGCGGAGCTGACCACTGAAGGTGGTTTGGATGTGGTCGCGCAAGAAGAGCGGATTGCCAAAGCGGTTGAGCGCTTGCAGAAAGTGGGTTGCGATGTGTCGTTGTTCATTGATGCCGATGAGCAGCAGATTTTAGCAGCTAAGCGCGTTGGTGCGACCACTATTGAATTGCACACCGGTCATTACTCCGATGCGGTCACCCCAGCTGAACAAAGCAAACAATTGCAGTTGATTCGCAAGGCGACTGAAATTGCCTTAAAGCAAGGCTTGGTGGTGAATGCTGGTCATGGTCTGAATTACCATAACGTTGAGCCGATTGCCGCGATTGCCGGTATTAACGAGCTTAATATTGGCCACGCCATTATCGCGCATGCGTTATTTGTAGGCTTTCCAGCTGCAGTGGCAGAAATGAAGGCGCTGATTGTAGATGCTGCAAGCCGTAGCTGATATTGCAAATCAGCTGCGTTATCTGTGATGCAGGCGTTTTAACTGCGTATCAAGCATCTCAGGGCCAGCATCAATGTTGACCCTGAGATAAAAGTAATTTACTTAACAAAGCACGCTCACCCGGGAGGCAGGACGCTGTCGCCGAGTGAGCGTGCTGCAGCGATTAAGACCAGCTGCGGCGACGGGTGATGGAGCTGGGTTTCACACTTTCACCTTTATGCGGGGTAGGGTGCAGCATATCTTCTGGACGTACCCACTCGCTAAACTGCTCGTCAGTCACTAAGCCAAGCTCAATCGCTGCAGCGCGCAGCGTGAGGTTTTCTTCGTAAGCTTTCTTCGCAATTTTCGCAGCATTGTCATAACCAATATGACGGTTGAGTGCTGTGACTAACATCAAGCCATTTTCTAAGTGATCAGCCATTTGCTGCTCATTAGCTTGCATGCCTTCCACACAATGCTCTTGAAAATTGCGGCAACCATCAGCCAGTAGCTCAATGGATTCGAGCATATTGTGAATTATCACCGGCTTAAATACGTTGAGTTGTAAGTGGCCTTGGCTGGCGGCAATACCGATAGTCACATCATTACCCATCACCTGACAGGCCAGCATGGATAATGCTTCGCACTGAGTTGGGTTGACCTTGCCTGGCATAATTGAGCTGCCAGGCTCATTCGCAGGGAGCAGGACTTCGGCTAAGCCTGCACGTGGGCCTGAGCCGAGTAAGCGCAGGTCATTGGCGATTTTCATCAGTGCTACTGCTAAGGTTTTCAGCGCGCCAGATAGACTGACTAATGGCTCATGACCTGCCAGTGCAGCGAATTTGTTCGGTGCTGAAGTCAGTTGCAGTTTCGTTGCAGACGCTAGTTCGCGAGCAATATTCTCGGCAAAATTAGCATTAGCGTTTAAGCCTGTACCCACAGCCGTACCACCTTGCGCCAACTGACAGACCGCGGGCAGGGTGGCTTCAATAGCGTGGGTGGCGTAGTCCAGTTGCGCGACAAAGGCTGAGAGTTCTTGGCCAAAGGTCACAGGCGTGGCATCCATCATATGGGTGCGGCCAGTTTTAACTAAGTTGGCATAACGCTGAGCTTGTTTATTGAGACCGTCACGCAGTAGTTTTACTGCTGGGAATAAGTCGTGCTGCACTGCTTGTAAAGTAGCAATATGCATTGCTGTGGGGAAACAGTCGTTGGAGCTTTGCGCACGGTTCACGTGATCATTGGGGTGCACAGGCGACTTACCACCGATACCTTGACCGGCGATTTCATTAGCGCGACCGGCAATCACTTCGTTGACGTTCATATTGCTTTGCGTGCCGCTACCGGTTTGCCATACCACTAAAGGGAAGTGCTCATCGAGCTTGCCAGCAATCACTTCGTCGGCAGCTTGTTCGATTAACAAAGCGATATCTTTAGGCAGTTCACCAAGGCGTGAATTGACTCGTGCAGCAGCTTTTTTAACTTGAGCTAACGCGCGTATTAATGCTAGCGGCATGGGCTGTGAGCCAATCACAAAGTTTTGCTTAGAACGCTGTGTTTGTGCGCCCCAGTAAGCATTAGCGGGAACTTCAATGGCACCTAAACTATCGGTTTCTGTACGGGACATAACAATCTCCAACGATATAAACAGTGAGTTACTGGTCTTGCTGACGTTCTTGCGCTTCGAGTTCGGCATTGCGTTGCCGCATGAGTTCTAATTTCTCAGCGCTAATCGGCATTTTGTTAGCAGTACTGCGCAGCAGCATGAGGCTGGCGACGATGGATCCGAGTACTAGGGCGATTAATAACCAAATATACCAAGGCATGCGGACCTCCAAAATCATTACAAATGAGAATGGCTCTCATAGGGGGTATGCTACACCCTTATGGCTTGAACTGCCAGAATCAGCGGCCTGCAAGAACATTTATTTCAGTCATTGTAGCACTATGCTATTAGACTTTGTGATTACCCTTGGGTATGGCCTAGATTAGAAAAACTAATCAGGGGTCAAGTCGATGCGGCACTTTGCTGCGAGGAAGGCTACAATGCAGCGGATTTTTATTGATACGAGACTTCAGTCATGTCCAGCCCTATTGTTGTTGCCCTTGATTTTCCCAGTGCCGCTCAAGCCTTAGCCCTTGCTGAGCGTTTAGATCCACAGCAGTGCCGCCTTAAAGTTGGTAAAGAGCTGTTTACCCGCAGTGGTCCGCAAGTGGTGCAAGGGCTGCATGCGTTAGG
Source organism: Gammaproteobacteria bacterium (assembly GCA_012513235.1). Taxonomy (GTDB): domain Bacteria; phylum Pseudomonadota; class Gammaproteobacteria; order Pseudomonadales; family Pseudomonadaceae; genus Denitrificimonas. Next base: position 3,889 of record JAAZCO010000046.1, on the reverse strand, counting down.
TTTTGAGGTGTTTTTAGATCTGAAGTTTCATGATATTCCCAACACCACTGCTATGGCAGTCAAAGCCGCGGCTGAGATGGGTGTGTGGATGGTCAACGTGCATTGCTCGGGTGGTTTGAAAATGATGCAGGCGTGCCGTGAAGTCTTGGATCAGCATCAAGGTCCAAAACCATTGTTAATTGGCGTGACTGTGCTCACCAGCATGGAGCAGTCGGACTTGGCTGGAATTGGCTTGGATGTAGCTCCGGCTGAACAAGTGATGCGCTTGGCACGTTTAGCAGAAGCAGCGGGGATGGATGGTTTGGTGTGTTCAGCGCAAGAAGCGAGCTTACTCAAGCAGCAGTGGCCAGCAGGACAACTGGTAACGCCAGGTATTCGTCCAGCAGGCAGTGCTCAAGATGATCAAAAGCGTATTTTGACACCCGTACAAGCCATGCAGGCAGGCTCAGACTACTTAGTGATTGGTCGCCCGATTACGCAAGCGGCCGATCCAGCGCAAGCCTTGCGTGATATTTTGGCTGAGTTGGCGTGATCATCCGCCAGTGATTAGTGTTGATCGATGACAGTGGTGGGCACTTGTGCCCGCCACTGTCACAGCCCATCCAATCAGCTATTGGTTTTCCAATGTTGCGGCAAGTTAATAAAATCAACCAGCTCACGCAAACGACCGTAGTCACGGTTATTAAATACAAACTCTAAGCGGTGCTGATTGCAGAACTCAGGCTCGTTGTGCTTTTCAGGGCAGTAGGCAACCTGACTAAAGCCGCCTTTTACACACAGATCAGCAAACTCTTTATGCAATGTTTCTAGTGCGTGCTTGTTCAGAGGGTGGTTGATGCGCACTACAAAAGTGCCATTGGACCAGCGTGTGGAGTGGAAGCTGCGATAAAAGCGGGCAATTTCTTCCCCTGCAGCTTGTGGCGTACGCACCAAGCGCATTAAACCGAGATCGCTGGGCAAGATATAGTTTTTATCCGCCAGTTCTTCGCGCATAAATTCCAGCGCTTTGTCCCAATAGGTGCCGCCTTCTTGATCAAGCAGTACCACGGGCACCAGTGGGCTCTTGCCTGTTTGAATCAAGGTCAAGACTTCCAGTGCTTCATCCAGGGTACCAAAGCCGCCTGGGCACAGAACCAAGGCATCGGCCTCTTTGACAAAAAACAGCTTACGTAAAAAGAAGAAATGGAAGTTGAGCAAATTGCCGCTGCCATTGACTGTCTCGTTCGCACCTTGCTCAAAGGGCAGGTGAATGTTTAAACCCAGGCTGTTTTCTAAACCTGCACCTTCGTGCGCTGCCGCCATAATGCCGCCACCGGCACCGGTGATTACCATTAGGTTGTGACGGGCTAGGATTTCACCCAACTCTTTGGCTTGTTGATACAAAGGATGCTCAGGCGCGGTACGGGCTGAGCCAAATACCGTCACTTTACGGCGACGCTTAAAGCGCTCAAGTAAGCTAAAGGATGCTTCCATTTCGCGCAGGGTTTGCATCATGATTTTTGCATCCCAGCGATTGCGGTCTGCTTCAGCCATGCGGGCAACCGTCAGCATCATTTCGCGATACAGTTCAAGATTAGCGCTGGTCGGCGGTACGGCTAACTTCAGTAGTTCATCAATTTTGCTGTCCAGATCAATACTGCTGACTTGGTATTGGCGAGCTAAATAATCATCATTTTGAAACGACATAACAACTCCTTATAGAGCAACACGATCGCCTAGTTCAGGGATGTTTACGTCCCAATCTAAACGCTGTTTAAACTCGTCTTGCAGAATTTTCATTTTCTCAACTTCACCATGAATCAAATGCAGTTCAGGCTTGTTTTCAAAATTACTGGCCCACTCAATCAGTTGAGATTGACCTGCGTGTGCAGAGAAACCACCTAAGGTATGCACTGTCAGACCAACCATAATATCTTCACGGAAGACACGTACCGTTTTAGCACCGTCAACAATAGCGCGACCCGTGGTACCACGCGCTTGGAAACCGGTGAAAATCATATGGCAGTTTTCACGCCATAGGTTGTGCTTAAAATGGTGAATGATACGGCCGCCGGTGCACATGCCGCTGCCGGCTACAATAATAGCGCCGCTGGTCACCTTGTTAATCGCCATAGATTCTTCAGGCGTGGGTGTGAGCTTGAGGATGGGTAGCCAATCTTTAGCATTGTGAAAACCGTTTTCAGTCAATGCTTGGCTGTTGGCCTTATCAAAATCTTCACGGTGGCGCATATAGATTTCATTCGCGCGGATCGCCATAGGGCTGTCTAAATACACCGTATGCTGCGGTAAGCGACCTTCCTGATAGAAACGACCTAAGTGGAATAAAATATCTTGGGTGCGACCGACCGAGAATGCTGGAATCAGTACGTTGCCGCCATCTTCGTGGGCTTGTTGCAGAATTTCAGCCAGTTGATCCAGTGTTTCTTCACTGCAGCGGTGGTTACGGTCACCGTAGGTTGACTCAAGCATCACCACATCAGCATGTTTAAGTACGACAGGGTCTTTCATCAGGGGTGAGCAACCGCCACCTAAATCACCTGAGAATACCAAGGTGCGTACACTGTCATTGGGCTCATGGAACTCAAGTTTAACGATAGCTGAACCAATAATATGGCCGGCATCATGGAAGCTGACTTTAACGTTGGGTACAACTTTGGTGAGGGTTTCATAGTCAACTGCGATTAATTGCTTCATCACGCGCGCGGCATCGGCGCTGACATACATCGGCTTGATCGGTTTGCGACCTTTACGCGCACGCCAGCGGTTTTCCCATTCGGCATCTTTTTCTTGAATATTGGCTGAGTCGAGCAGCATTAACTCCATTAACTCACAAGTGGCGTCGGTGGCATAAATAGGACCACGAAAGCCTTCGGAGACTAAACGCGGTAACATACCACTGTGATCAATGTGCGCATGTGAAATTACCACTGCATCAATGGTTTCAGGATTAAACGCAAAGGCTGAGCGTGGCTCATTGCCATTGTCATCACGGTTGTTTTCGCTATCACCGCCTTGCTGCATGCCACATTCGAGTAGAATATTCTTCTTGTCGTATGTTTCGATCAAGTAGCACGAACCTGTGACTTGCTGAATGGCACCGAGAAAATTAAGTAAGGCCATGGAGATTCCTTCTTGGCTGTGTGAATAGAGTGTGACTGGGTGAGCGGTTATTGATGAGTATCATGATACCCTTATCGAGCTGTCTTTAAACTGCACCACATTCGAGTTTATGGAGTATTAATATGCATCAGATTTTGCCGAGCCTAGCTGACTTAACTGAACACGCTAAAATTGAGCCAGCTTTTGCGCAGTGGCAAAAGGGCTATGGCCCGATTGAGCATACTGCTGAAACACAAGCTGCAGTATATCGTCTTGCCCATCAACTTGTGCAAGCGGGAACTCAGCCCGACTTAGCCACTGTCTACCGTAAAATGGCTGCGCTGGATAAAATTACCGCTGCAGGCATGTCGCTGGTGGTGCATATGACCTATGCCCGCAAAGTGCACCTCGATGGCAGTGATTTGACCGCCGACGATTTTAAAGTTCAGCCTGAAGGCCACACCGGTGGCGCACTGAATATGGTGCCCGGTTATGCCGCTTATATGGCACTCAATGCGTTAACCGGTGAAACCCGCGCCTGGATGATGGGGCAGGGACACAGTGTGGCAGCCATTGAAGCGCTGAACGTGCTATTGGGTAATCTGCACCCTGAGCAAGAACAGGCTTATGGTAACGGCGAAGAAGGCATTAACCGTTTACTCAATGATTTCTATGGTTATGAAATTGCCGCAGATGGCTCGATGGCGGCGCCGCTGGGCAGTCACGTCAACCCCCATACTGCTGGCGGCATTATTGAAGGTGGCTACTTAGGTTTTGCTGAACTGCAATA